>JABDGS010000018.1 GCA_013285915.1 Bacteroidota bacterium | reverse complement strand
GGCAGACAGCGGTTATGTAGTAATTTCTGCAGACAATGGCTTGTATGCCACTGTATTTGCAAGTGATGGCAGTTTTATAAAAAGGACGCCATTAACACAGCTACCCGGAAAACCACAGCCCGTTGCACAATCCGCCCTGCCGGTAACTATAACAAATTACTTAACGGCAATTTACCCAGACTATGTATTCGATAGGGCATTCTCAATCTCTGCAAATGGTTCTTTAAAGGGGTACATAGTTTTAATAGATGCCAATAATACCAAGTACGCAGTAGCATTTGATGCGGCTGGCACGTATGTTTCAGCAATACCGGTTTGGTAGCAATACTATAACGGTGCAATTTATTTTAGGATGAGGGTTTGATCACAACAACAAGTCCCCGCTTTAAGGCGGGGCTTGTTTGCATTGCTGTTTCGGCGGGCGTTTCGTCTATACACCCCGCGCAGTAACCGACACATACAATATTGTATTGCCTAAAATTGTATTCCTTTGCTGCATGTTTCGCTTAAAGTCCCCGGTGGTAATACATATTGTTGCGTGGCTAATATTTATGATGCTGCCCTTTATTACTACGCCCGGGCCTGATGGAGCGAATAAAATTGTTTCAGTTATTGAAACGGTAAGTTACTGGCTGTCTATTTCGCTTTATATTTTCATATTTTATTTTAACGGGTATTTTCTTATACCAAAGCTATACCTGCGCCAAAAGTATTTTGTTTACATAGCAGCAGTGCTGGGCATATTAATAGCAGCATATTTTATAAAACATGCTGTTGATTTTCCGCGGCCGTTTAATGGTATCAATGCAGCCAGGATGCCACTGCCAGACGGGATGATGCATGGGCCTGTTGACGATAGTATGCGGCCGTTTTATGACACCCAGGGGCACTTTGCCAATGATATGAGGCCAGGGCCGCCACCTGGCGCCGGCGGAAGCTTTAACCGCCGTTACAGGCCACAGGGAATAAGGCACCAGGTTGATCTGTTCACGATATTTTTATTGTGCACAATATGGGCGTTAAGCACTGCTGTTAGTATAACGCAAATATGGGGTGCCACAGAAAAGCGGGCAGTAAAGGCTGAAGCAGATAAAGCCAATGCCGAACTGTCGTTTTTAAAAGCGCAGATAAACCCGCATTTTTTATTTAATACATTAAACAATATTTATTCACTCGCAGTAAGGCAACATGAAAATACGGCGGACAGCATAATGAAATTATCAAACATTATGCGTTATGTAACAGACGATGTTAACAGGGATTTTGTTTCGCTGCAAAGCGAAGTTGAATGTATTACTGATTATATTGACCTGCAGCGGCTGCGGCTAAGCAAAAAAGTGTTTGTTGATTTTGCGGTAGCCGGTAATACTGAAGGAAAAAAAATACCGCCGCTTGTATTAATGACGTTTATTGAAAACGTTTTTAAATACGGCATAAGCAGCCACGAGAAATCAACTATTACAATAAAACTTTTTTCGGAAGAAAAGAACATCACTTTTTTTTGCCAGAATAAATTATTTTCAACAGAAAGAAAAGCAGAGCGCACAGGTATAGGCATTAATAACACCCGCCAAAGGCTTGAACATTTATACCCCAACAGGCACCTGCTTAACATTAACAGCGAAAACGGGCTTTATACCGTACAGCTAACTTTGATGGTGTAACTATGTATAAATTCATTTTAAATTTTGCTGCATGATGTTAAAATGTATTGCTATTGATGATGAACCACCTGCGCTGGATCTGATAGCAGAATATATATCCCGCATTCCGCAACTGCAGTTGCTGCAAACATTTGATGACGCAATAACGGGCGCCGAATTTTTGAGGCAAAACAGCGTGGATATTTTATTTGTTGATATAAACATGCCCGATATTACGGGTATAGACCTTGTAAGGTCGCTGGAAGAAAAGCCGATGGTTATATTTACAACAGCCTATAAAAAATTTGCTTACGAGGGCTTTGAACTTGAAGCGGTGGATTATTTATTAAAGCCAATTGATTTTAGCAGGTTTTCGAGGGCGGTAAACAAAGCAGCAGAGTATTATGAATATAAAAAGGATGCTGATAATGCGGAAACGAAACACTTGTTTGTGCGGTCGGAATATAAAGTAATAAAAATAAACTATACTGATATTGACTTTATAGAGAGCCTTGAAGATTACGTAAAAATTCACGTTAGTAACGGAAAACCCATAATGTCGTTAATGCCGTTAAAAAAAGTGCTTGAAAAATTACCTGCCGATAAGTTTAAACGGATACACCGCAGCTACATAGTATCGGTTGCTAAAGTAAGGTCGGTGCATCATAGAAAATTGCAACTCATTTCAGGTAAAGAATTACCCATAAGCGAAACACATCTTGACTTTGTGGATGAATGGATGAAGAAGTAGGTGTAAAGAGATTAGCATACTGTTTCGTGAGACGTGAGACGACAAAAGTGAAACAAAAAATGCGAAGGATAAATGCATATACGCGGGCCCATCTATTCATTTGGTGCTATCATTTTTCAGTTGTTTGTAGTAATGATTGCTTAAATCTCACGTTTACCGTTTCACGTCTCACGAATTGGCAAAGTTTTCCCCGGTACATCGCGCCTGTTCAACGATATTTTTTTATAGCCTGTTGTGGCGATAATATTTTTACAGTGTTAAGTGAATAAGATATGTAAAAAGAGTAGTACACATCTTGCAAAAAAGATCTGCAGCAAAAAAGAATAATATTCCAAATGATGTTGAACTATATGGCTTGATGTAGGGGGTACGGAAAACAAAATACTGGTATTGTGTTTCCTTTGAATGAAAAGGAAAACATGCCCAGGTGGTGGTGACCGAAAAGCAGCAGGCGGCCCACCACCTTTTTTAATAATATAGCTAATATAAACACTTATAGTGAGCTTAATAGCAAAGCAACTGCAGGTGCAAATTTAAACTGCGTAAGTTAAGTAAGGTAGGCCTGTCTTCTTCTCAAAAATCCCTTCACCTAACACAACTTGTTAATTTTTTGTTAGAGAGGTGCCAATGGCGATAATCTTTTGCACTGATGTTGCAAAATAAAAATAGGTTTGCAGTGCTATGCGCAAATTTAATCTCCGAATTACCGCAGTTTTCCTTTTGCTGGTATTTACCCAAAGCATGGGGTTGCGCTTAATGCTGCATAACAAATTTCACCAGCCCCAGCACCATTCTTTTCCAACACCGTCACCGCAAAGCGTACAAATAGTATGCGATTGCCTGGATGAAGCCCTTATGCCTTCAATGCAGGCCCCGGCAGTTGAGGTAACTGTTCCTGAAAAAGAGTACACAGTAACCAGGCAGGAACAAAAGGTTTTACTTCCATCTTTTTCCAAAATATTCCGGTCTTTAAGAGCGCCCCCGGCAGTTTAAACAGCCCTTCAATACGGATATATTATTAGCAAAACTTTACTATCAAAACAACAACCTTATTCAACCCGGATATGTTGAATAAGCTTTAATTTTTTACAATGAAACCATTTTCATATTTTTTATTTTTTGTAATAACGGCAGGCGCTTTTGAAAATGGCCTCGCACAGGGTAATACATTATCGGGCAGGGTATATGATATCAAAACCAATAATGGTTTACCAAGGTCAAGCGTTTATATACCTGACCTTAAGCTTGGTACTATTGCAGATACAGCAGGTAATTATTCTTTTAAATCGCTGCCTGCAGGCAGCTACCTTGTACAGGTTCAGTTTGTTGGCTTTAAAACACTTACAAAAAATGTAACCATCAGCGGGGCTTCAAAAGCAGACCTTGCTATGTCCGACGAAGCGGTAGAAGAGGGCTCGGTTGTTGTAACGGGAACATCAAAGGCAACGCAAATAAAACGAAACCCTGTACCTGTGGTTTCAATAAGCCATAACTATTTAATTACAAACCTCAATACAAACATTATTGATGCTATTGCAAAAGTGCCAGGCGTAACAGCGCTTACAACAGGGCCCAATGTATCAAAACCGTTTATACGCGGCCTTGGGTACAACAGGATATTAACCTTGTTCGACGGCGTGCGGCAGGAAGGGCAGCAGTGGGGTGATGAGCATGGTATTGAGGTGGATGAATATGGTGTTGACAGGGTAGAAGTAGTTAAAGGGCCAGCCAGTTTAACCTATGGCTCTGACGCCCTGGCCGGGGTGGTAAACCTTATTCCAACGCAGCCTGCGGCTGAAGGAAAAATTATTGGCGACGTTACGACCGAATATCAATCAAACAACGGAATGTTTGGTGGCAGCGCTATGCTTGGCGGTACAAAAAATGGCTTTGAATGGATGGGCCGTGTATCGCATAAAGAAGCTGCCGATTACCAAAATAAAATTGATGGCCGCGTGTATGGAACAGCATTTAAAGAAACAGATGCAAATCTTTCTTTTGGGTTACATAAATCATGGGGTTATTCGCATATAAACCTTTCCATATTTGATGACCTGCAGGAGATACCCGATGGCAGCAGGGATTCCGCAACGCGGCAGTTTACAAAACAAATTACTGAAGCTGATACCTTCAGGCCCATTGTTACACCTGCTGAGCTGAAATCGTACGCAATTACACCCTTGCACCAGCATGTACAGCATTACAGGGTATTTTCAACCAACAATTTTACATTGGGTGCGGGCCGCCTTACGGTTAATTTAGGTTTTCAAAGAAGCGTAAGAAGAGAATACAGCCATCCCGAAGAACCATATCAAAACATACCGGGTTTGTTTTTACAGCTAAACACATACTCGTACGACGTAAAATACTTTTTTCCGCAAATGGACAGGTGGGATGTAACGGCAGGTATTAACGGTATGTACCAGCAAAATACTGTAACCAACGGAACTGAGTTTATTATACCCGACTACAAGCAATTTGATATTGGCGGTTTTGCTATGGCAAAAAAGGTTTATGGCAAGCTTGATATTTCAGGCGGTATGCGTTATGATGTACGGTCGTTTAAAAATGACGGGCTGTATACCAAACCAAACCCTGTTTCTGGCTTTGATATGCCTGTTTATGGCCAGGATGCTTTTGGTGCAGACCACCCGTTTTCTGACTATAGTCACACATTTACCGGCGCATCAGGCAGTATTGGCGCTACTTATAATTTTACTGATAAGCTTTCAGTTAAGGCAAATATATCACGCGGGTATAGGGCGCCCAATATTTCTGAAATATCAAGTAATGGCGTGCACCCTGGCACTAATATCTACCAGATTGGCAACCCTGCGTTTAAGCCAGAGTTTAGCCTGCAGGAAGATGTTGGGTTTGCTTACACATCAAAATATTTGGCAATCACCTTTAGCGTGTTTGATAATACCATTTCAAACTATATTTTTAACCAGCGCCTGTTAGGCGTTAATGGCAGTGATTCAGTAATAGTACCGGGTAACCAAACATATAAATTTCAACAGCAAAAAGCAAATTTATATGGGGGTGAACTTAGCCTTGATGTACACCCCTACAAAGCGCTGCATTTTGAAAACAGCTTGTCGGCAGTGTATGGAGTTAATAAAGGCATTGACCCGAAGCAACAATCAGACAGTAATAAATACCTGCCTTTCCTGCCGCCACTGCACGGCATATCTGAACTGCGTTACGATTTTGATTCAAAAGAGCGCCATATAGTAAATGGTTTTATAAAAGTACAGTTAACTTACTATGCGGCACAAAACAGGGTGTATTTAACTGATAATACAGAAACGCCAACACCCGGCTACACACTGTTTAATGCCGGCGCCGGTGCAGGCTTTACCAATAAAAAAGGTAAAACCATGTTTAATGTGTATTTGATGGGCAATAACTTGTTTGATGCTGCGTACCAGGACCATTTAAGCAGGCTGAAGTATTTTGAACCATACCCAACTGACCCCAGGCCTTACCACGGTATTTATAATATTGGCAGGAATATTAGTTTTAAAATTGATGTACCGCTTGATTTTGAGTATAAGAAAAGCTGATTACATTAATTTATAATAAAAGGCCATCAATATGTATAATAATATTGATGGCTTTTTTATTGATGAAACTTTTGTCTATGTGTTTTAAGCATTCACCGGCAGTTCACAATGGATGCATATTATTTATTTTCTTGCGGCGTTTTAATTGTAATTGAAGCAAGCACATAAAAAAAATATTAAAACATTGCGGCAATAAATTACGATAATATAAACACTGTATGCAATATTGTTAACACAAACTTAAACTGTAATGGTCAACCCACTTAGAATAAAGAATTTACGTTCTATATATAAAGCTAACCAACCTGCTGCAATATTTTTTTTTGACTTGTAAAATAATAGTTACATGAAGCAAAGGCTACAACAAAAAGTGGCGTATGGCAGTGCTATGCTTATAATAGCAATATGCTGCAATACCAAAATTAATGCGCAATTTTCCATTGGTGTAAGTGCGGGTTATACCAACAATTATCTTTTAACCAATGTTTCAAACCTTGTATCCACGCGGTATAACGCATTGCCGGGCTTTGGGGCTGCAGTGCCTGTAATGTATTCAGTTACTGACTGGTTTGCAGTAAAAGCAACGCCGGGTTACATGCAAAAAAATTATCAAATGCAGCGTACAGATTTTTACCAGGGCGTTTATCAAAACAACACCAATGGTTATGTTCAACTGCCGCTTATGGCACATTTTTCATTCGGTGGAGAACAACTGCGCGGGTTTGTGGATGCAGGCGGATATGCAGGGTACTGGCTTACTGCACATGTAAAAGGGGTGATGCCCAATATACTAAACCAGCCGGCCTATACAAACCTTACAAGCAACGCGCAACCCAATAATGTTTTTGATGAATATACTCCTTACAGCTATAACGAAAAGTACCAGTTTAATACCACGAAGGATAACAGGATTGAATTGGGCTTGCTTGCGGGGGCAGGTATAAGTTACCAGTTGAATGATGCGTACCAGTTATTTGGAGAGGCAACATTTTACAACGCACTTACCGACCAGCAGAAAAAATATGAAACCGGGCAGGTGCCGCGGTATAACCAAACTTATGTTTTTAGCGTGGGCGTATTATTTAATCTCGGTAAAAGCGGCTATCAATAAGAAGATCAACATTCTTTCAGCTTTGTAAAAATTGTATACACATGAAAAATTATTTTAACCATATATATAAATATCGCTTTTCAATAGCAGCATTGTTTTTCATAATATTGTTTGCCTCATCATGCCATAAAGAAATAAGCACCACCAATCAAACAGGCAGTGCCGCAGCAGGTAATTTTAGCCAGGTGTTTGAAGATTTTTGGACAAACATGAACAACAACTACGTGTTCTGGAGCATTGACACCACCAACTGGGATAACATGCACACCGTATATGCCCCCTTATTTGCAAAACTTAATTTGTATGATTCTGCAGATAACGAAAAAGCTGTTGGGTATTTTAAAAATATGGTTGACGGCTTAAGTGATTCTCACTACACATTGTTTCCGGATGGAGGTTATATACAGCCTGCACATGACAGGAAACTTAAAAACGTATCATTTATTGAAAATGTTTTTGGTACCGCTCCGTTTAGTCCAAGTATCGACGGCCACTTTTATTATACCAACGCACTTGACTCATTATACTTAGGCGACAAAATTGTTGGTGTTGATACCACGGGCGATAACAAAGATATGTATGCTGTAGCCGGTATGATAACTGGTACCAATGATCTGTACCTGTCATTCAGCAAATTTGCCTTGGCTGCAGAATACCAGGGCGGGTCAGCAAAAATAAAAGCCGTGCTTGATTATTTTTTTAACAAGCTGAATAGTGGTACAGTAACAGGGCTGGTGATAGACGTTCGCGGTAATGGCGGTGGCGATATACAGGACCTCAACTTTTTAGTCGGCAGCCTTATATCAAGCCCATTGCAGTTTGGTTATACACGTTCAAAAAGTGGTACCGGCAGGCTTGATTATACGCCATGGGCACCTGCTATTGTAACACCAAGAGCTGGGGCAACAGCATTTACAAAGCCAATTGTTGTTCTTGCTGACGGCGAATCAGTAAGTATGGCTGAAATAACCACCATGGCCTTAAAGCAACTGCCTAATACAAAAGTAGTGGGCGATACAACCTGGGGCGCCAATGGTCCGCTAACAGATAACTCAGTGTTTAATGCCGGCTCATTTAATTTTGGAAAAGTATTTACAAATATTGAAACCGGTAATGCTACTTACTATGGCAACGCCTATACATCATCAACCATGTTTAAATACATTGATGACAAAATTTATGAAGGCAAAGGCTTTCCGCCTGATTATGAGGTTAAGCAAACCCTTAATACGGTGTTCCTTCGAAATAATAATATAGATGATCCGCAATTGGATAAAGCCTTAAGCCTGCTGCAATAGTGGTGACGATGTGCTTGCCCGGACAATAGTGTGTTGCAGTGGGAATAGAAAGCCTTTCACATAGCATTTGTGAAGGGCTTTTGCTATTAGTAACCGGAATTGAGGAAGAAGGTAATTTTTTTGAATTAAATATCTTTGTTCAAAAAATTACCTATGAGTTTAGAATTATTAATTGAAAAAGATGAAATTCTATCTGTTGTAAATAAGTTGTTTGTCTACACCGACACCAGGAACTGGCAGGGGATTTTGAACGAGGTTTTTACAAAAGATGTGCTGTTTGATATGACATCGCTTGCTGGCGGCGAACCTGCAATGTTGCCCTCAACAGCTATTACCGCCGCGTGGGATGAGGGGTTAAAACCACTTGAACATGTGCACCACCAAACGGGAAATTTTAATGTTGCGGTTACCGGCGAAGCTGCTGTTGTAAACTGCTATGGCATTGCATACCACTACAGGCAGCACCCATCCGGCAATAATACCCGCGTATTTGTGGGCAGTTATATTTTGAAGCTTATAAAACTATCGCAGGGCTGGCGTATTAATGCTTTTACATTTAGTAAAAAATTTATTGACGGAAATGTTGATTTAGCATAGCTTTCAGTTTATAAATAAACTGCATGAGATTTTGCGTAGCTGCAATTTTATTAGCCCTGTGCTATAATATCACCAAGGCGCAGAAATCTACTGCAGAACCAAAAGGCAAGCTATTTATAATAGGCGGTGGTGATAGAACGAGCGCGCTTATGAAAAGCCTGCTGGCTGCGGCAAACCTGCAAAAGAGTGATTATGTTGCAGTATTGCCTATGGCAAGCAGTGAGCCCGATAGCTCATATTACTATTTTAAAGAGGATATTGATAAACTGTGCACCAACACAATTGCTTATTTAAACTTTTCGGCAGATAAGGTAAATAATAAACAATGGGTTGACTCCCTGGAAAATGCAAAGCTTATTTTTATTTGCGGTGGCGACCAGGCGCGCTTTATGCGGGCAGTGTTGCATACGCCGGTTTATGGTGCTATACACAGGGCATATAATAAAGGCGCAACCATTAGTGGCAGCAGTGCAGGTGCAGCCGTGATGAACCGGTACATGATAACAGGCAATGAATTGCTGGGTGATACTGCTTACCACGAGACTTACAGGAAAATAGTTGATGGTAACATGGAAATAAAAGAAGGGCTGGGCATGATTGACTCGGTTATTGTTGACCAGCACTTTATAAAACGCAGCAGGTATAACCGCTTAATTTCGGCATTGGCCAAATACCCGTCGTTTCCGTGTATTGGCATTGATGAGTCAACAGCTATTATTGTGGAAGGAAAGAAAATAACTGTTGCCGGTGAAAGCCAGGTAATAGTTTTTTCAAACCCACAGGGGTTAAGCATAAATGCGAGAGGGCAAATAAAGTGGAAAGATATAAATATGGCTATATTAGCCGACGGGGATGTGATGTGGCTTAAGTAAAGTGAAACGTGAATCGTCAATCGTGAAACGTGAGACGATGCAATTGGTGCCAGCAGGCTTCCATTTTTACAGCTATTTTTTGTAGAGACGTTTAAAACCGCATCGTAATTCACGATTGACGATTGACGTTTCACCATCAACGCAACCAAACGCTTGCAATATGTTCATTGTTCAAAATTATGGCGCTGCAGTTTTCTTCTGCATCATTACCATGCTCTGCTGGGGATCGTGGGCCAATACGCAAAAATTAGCCAGCAAAACCTGGCGCTTTGAATTATTTTACTGGGACTATGTTATAGGCATCGTATTGTTCTCGGTAATATCCGCATTTACACTTGGCAGTACGGGTGATAAGGGTAGGGGCTTTTTAGATGACCTGCACCAGGCAGATGCATATAATATTGGCAGCGCTTTAGCGGGCGGCGTAATTTTTAATGCGGCTAACATATTGTTCTCAGCAGCTATTGCAATTGCGGGTATGGCAGTTGCCTTCCCCGTAGCTATTGGGCTAGCCCTGGTGCTGGGTGTGTTGGTGAACTTTTATGCTTCACAAAAGGGCAGCCCGGTTTATTTATTTACAGGCGTTGCATTGGTAGCCGTCGCAATCGTTATAAATGCAATTGCTTATAGGCGCTCGTCAACAGGCGGGCAAAAACCATCGCCCAAGGGAATTGTCATTTCGTTGATCGCAGGTGTGCTTATGTCGTTCTTCTATCGTTTTATAGCAGCGTCAATGGACCTTGATAATTTTGAAAGCCCGGCAGCAGGTAAAATGACGCCTTATACGGCTGTATTTATTTTTTCTGTTGGTATTTTTTTAAGCAACTTTATCTTCAACACCATACTAATGCGCAAACCATTGCAGGGCACACCAACTAATTATGCCGCCTACTTTAAAGGACGTTTTGGTACACACATGGTAGGCGTGTTAGGCGGCATCATTTGGGGCATAGGAAATTCATTAAATCTTATTGCCGCAGGCAAAGCAGGTACTGCGATATCGTACGGCCTGGGACAAGGGGCAACATTAGTAGCGGCGTTATGGGGCGTATTTATCTGGAAAGAATTTAAATATGCGCCGAAAGGAACAGATGGTTATTTTACGGCGATGTTTTTATTCTTTATAGCAGGGCTGGGGCTGGTGATCTATGCAGGACTTTGAGATTGCAGATTGTCCCACGGACTCCTTTGGAGGCGATTGCAGATTTTTGAAATCATTTTTTACCTGCGGTTATCCTTCAAATCCTGATAATCAGCGTTCAATTAATATAACACATTATGATACAAAAATTATTTGCAAGTGCTTGTTTGATCATTTGTTTTGCTTTGGTGCAGGCACAAAAAGCCACCACGCCTGCACCCATTATTTTTGACAGTGATATGGGGCCGGACTATGATGATGTGGGTGCCATAACTATTCTGCATGCGTTTGCCGATAGTGGCAAAGTAAATATACTTGCAACAGTCGCCAGCACAAAGTATGCTGGTGTTGCTGGTGTAATGAATGTTTTTAATACGTACTTTAAAAAGCCAAACATACCCATAGGCGTGCCAAAGGGCAAGGCACTTGAGTTGCGTGATTTTCAGCACTGGACGGATACGCTGCTGGCAAAGTTTCCGCATAAAATAAAAAGTAATGACGATGTGCCTGATGCTATTGAAGTGTATCGCAAAGCATTAGCCTCCCAGCCTGATAAAAGTGTTGTTATTGTTACGGTAGGCTTTCTTACCAACCTTTCCAACCTGCTGCAATCAAAGGCAGATAAATATTCACCGCTTGATGGTAAGGCACTGGTGGCACAAAAAGTAAAACAACTTGTATGTATGGGCGGCAGGTTTCCCGCTGGCTCAGAATTTAATGTAAACCAGGATGCACCGGCATCGCAATATACCTACACCAACTGGCCAACACCCATAATATTCAGCGGTTTTGAAATTGGCGTAAAAATAAAGGCGGGTATTCCACTGATACATAACCCGCTTATTGCAAACAGCCCGGTGAAAAAAGTATTCAGCATAAGCATTCCCATGGCGGCCGAAGACAGTCTTGGCCGCATGAGCTGGGATGAAACTGCGGTATTAACCGCCTGTGGCGGCTATGAATCTTATTATAAGCTTCAGTACGGCCATATAATAGTGGCGGCAGATGGCAGCAACACCTGGAGCAATGAAGGCAAACAGCAGGCTTATTTAATTGAAAAAGAAAACCCGTTTGTTGTAGAGGTTGTAATTAACCAATTGATAATGCACCAGCCGAAATAAGCCTTGTTTATGTGTAATTAATGTATAAGCAAATCTGATATCGAACTATTTGTCTAACATTTGACCTAGGTAATCTTTAAAATCTGTATCTATATCATCGCTTTCCGGAAACTCTTTAAACCGGATAGCTCGACAATAAATTTTTGAAACAATTCGCAATAATTTTTTGAAATCATTCTCCATCGGTTTTTCAGTGTTGTTTCCTGTATAATAGTCTTTACCGATAAAAAGCGGATTTATACTATTTGAAAAACCTTGCCTATACATATATATTGCGCCAATCATACCAAAACAGGTTTCTTCCGGTGGCTTTTTCCGCTCATAAACATAGATAGGAAGATTTGCGCCGCGTTCTTTTTTTACAAATAGCATTAAATGATGATTATGTTGGTTTGCAGGCAAAGAATAGGTATCTATTAAAAAAGAATTTCTTTTTAAGGCAGCCTTGTTAAGCTGTTTAATATAAATGCTCTGTTGCCTGGTATTTAAATCATTTAATCTCGCTGCAAACACACGCTTTTCATCAATGCTATGCAACTGCTTTATCGCCTCGTACGCGTTTATTACCACTATCTGCTTGCCAGAAAAATCTTTTTTCTCGGTCAGGTACTCTAAAAAGCCAAAGCAACTACTTTTTTCGGAAATAATGAATGCTATATCCCAATCATTTAAATGTTGTAAAAATAATTTTCTGAAATTATATTCAAGGGCCAAGTTTGTATGAAGTAGCCTGCTTCTGGAAAAACTTTCGGAAAGAAAATTTTTTGGGTCGTTAAATTTAGGGCGAATTGAAAAGTAACCTACAGAACTGCGTTCAGATTTATCAAATAATCTTATCAATTCGTCAATCATTTCTATCCCACATCTATTTTTTCCTTTTTTGCGAAATCGAAAATACTTCACGTCACTATACAGCTTCCCATTATAAATAATTTTATCATAGTTTTTTTTGAAATTATCGACAAATTGACCAGAGAGTAATTTACAGGTGAATAGCCGATACAAAATAACTGTTGTAACGGGATTACAGTAATCTGGAAGAAATAGCAGATCAGAAAATTTTTGAAGAAGGATCATAATTAATTCATACCCGGCATCATTTGAGTTATTATGAACAATTCTCCATCTTTGAAGTCTATCATCCAAGTTGCTGTAATTATTTGAAGCACCCTTGCCATTTTTAATATTTTTTAAGAATGTATCCTTTTTTAGATCTTTTAGTATTGATTTATCTAATTGAAAAATTCCTTTCGGAAAAAAACCTTTTTCGGTTCGGGTTATATCAGTCTTACTTTCGAATTGTCTAAGCAAATCATATATTGACTTTGAACCTTCATATTTTTTATTTTTTTCAAAAAAGGCATTTTGATATAAACTGAAATAAATACCGACCCTGTCGTTTAAAAGCTGTGCCAGTTCAGCAATGCCATTATTTCGATTAAGCGCCAGTGCTATTTCAACGATTGTCCGATCAAGGAAATAGTCGACATTTTTTTCATGCTGAATTTGAAGATTCAAATTATTTAGCAAAGGCGTATGATCGGATGTAGTTGAAGTTTTAGAAAAATCCGTATTATAAAATAGGTAAGAGATTATTTCGTGCCTTCCTATGCTTCTCGGTTGAAGGTCGTCTTTAAAATGACTGTATATTTGCCGCCACAAATAGCTGAAAACTTCCGCATAGGGAGTTGAAAAACCGTTCAATAATTCTGGGGAAATAAAACCCTCTACTGGAATGCGGATATAAATACTGTCGTGAAATTGCTGACCTTTTTCAAATTTGGTATTGTTTAAATTATAATCGCCAGCTCTTTCATAAAATGATGGGAGAACTTCCTGTAGAAAAAAGGGCTTACCCCGGCTATCGTTTTTTTCGTATGCAAAATGATATATTTTTGACCCCCCAGGTAAATATTTATCAAGCATTTCCATTATCTCAATACTTGCCATATTAAAGCCCACGCATATCAGGTTGACTTTGTCAATCACGGGCTGGCACTGCCTGTTACCCTCGATAAGGTCTTTTAAAAGAACCCTGATTTGTTCAGGAATATCTATATATTGTTCCTTTGTAAACCGTAATGAACTTTTATGGCGCACAGTGCCATGTGGCTTTATATAAACTGGAATTTTTAATCGACCATCGACCATAATTTCATCCAGCGAAACGCAATCACCATCTGAAAGTATATGAAAATAATTTTCTTTGCCAACTTCCTCTGCTATTACATTATCCAGCAACTCATCAAAATTGAAATTGATTATAACATCTATAAAAGAGTGTTTAAATAAATGAGCTACAATTTCGTAAAACAAGCTTGGGCAATATCGAAAATCGGCAAACTTTGAGATTTGTTTTCTGAGTTCAGTGGGCCCGTAATATTTTTCTTGTGTTAAGACAGCGAGCATTTGCTCAAAATCAGGGTCACGCTCAGATTCGCCTTTTAATCGCCTGGACTGTTTGAACTCCCGTACGATTAATTCTTTTTCGTAACCTCGTTCTTTGCATAGTTCATCAATAACTTTTTTGCCTAATGGAATACATTTGTACGAATCATGCGTTGCCCCAGCACCAACTATAAGAATATTGCGATGCTGATGGATGTTTGAAACGTAAAATTTGTCTCCAGGAATACCTGTTTTTTTTAGTTTTGAGACAGTTTTTTCGGTAAAGATATCGTTTATAACTACGCTTTGCTTCTCATCTTCACTGAAAGAAGCGGTACAGTAATTGGTTGACAGTTCAATAGCGAGCTCGCTTAACTTCTGTGTAATTTCGTCAGTTAAATTTCCACTTTGCGCAGTAAAAGCCATGGTTATGTTTTTTAATTAATGGGTAAAGATTTGGTTTAAAGTTGCATTTTGAAGGTTAATGCTATATAACTGGTATTGGCATAAGTAATATAAAGATACTTTTTTGCATTTCATAATTTACGGACGGTTTTTTTAAAACGAGTTATTTACACGGCATGGAATTACGCCTCGGAAGCGTGTAGCGCAAACCGTTATACTACATACTTTCTTTAATTCTTTTTGTTAGGCTAATTACTCCACCAAATCCTTATACCCAATCAATTCAATGCCCTTTTGCTTTATGGCTGCTTTTACTTTTTCGCTGGTAAAAAGGTCGGTAACGCCTTGCCTGTCTTCAGCTACATTATAATAGCCAATGTGGTAAACGGCGCGGAGTTCATCATTATCAATACCCGGATGGTCAAGAAAGATATAGGTTTTGCCGGGTTGCAGTTTATTGAGCGTTTTTATAAAGCCCTCAATTTTTTCTTCGCTGGTTTTGTGCGGGCCGTCGTAACCTACAAGGTTTTGCACATCCGTATCAGGGTCAACAGGTATATTGTATTCCTTAGCCAGGCCCCTGGTAAGTTCGCGCACTTCCGGCGCCAATGTGGCGCAGCCCATGTGAGATGACAGGTGGCTTATATGTGGCAGCAGCTTTTTGGCCATCTCAATCTGCGCCCTGAATTCTTTTTCAATATCCTCAATCTTCCATTTGTTTTCTTTTATTGACATGCCGGGGTAAGCCTTGTCAGGATATACTTTTGGGTAAAAATATCCGTTGCTGTCCCTTATGCTCGGGCAATCAGTTAATGGCCGCCATTTTATAAAGTCCCATTCGCTTGTAATGGCGAGGTGTATGCCCACATCCACACCGGGGTTTTCTTTCAGAAGTTTTACCGCCTCAGGAAACCAGGGTGAAGGCACAATAACTTCTATTGATTTTTCAATGCCATCTTTGTAACATTTTATCAATGCCATATTGCCGGAGTGGCTAAAGCCCATATCATCTCCACGCACAATAAGCCTTGGTGGCTTTTGTTGTGCGAAAGAGGTTGCTGTGAAAGTGATGAGAATAAATGCAAGCAATATTTTCTTCATGAAACTTATTTTTAAATATTTAATAGTATTTACAAAAAGAACATAGATATCAAAGACCGAATAAAGCTAAGCTGGCTGCAATGCATCGTCATGCTGAGTTTATCTCAGCAACTCAATCGTTAGCTACAACAACACAATAGGGCCGTGCAATAAATAAGTTGCTGAAACAAGTTCAGCATGACGATGCGGATTTACAGCCTTGCATTTTATTCTTCCCGCTGCCGGCTCACACTGCAATATTTAGTTCTTTAATACCAAACCCACAATCTGCCACAAAGTGACCCCTTTGGGGCGATCGCCCATCCGAAATCTGCAATCGCCAATAGTAACATTATTACGAAGCCTTCAATCTCTTTTTTTATCCCAATTAGTCCTTTCAGCGCGGCCGAGTTTAAATATACCCAGCATTTGCAGGGTAGCAGCATCTTTTAAATGGTACATTTTAGCGCGTGCATCTTTTACTTCTGCTTCTGTTACAACAGATGATCTATTACCTAAATCGGTACTATTGCGTATATAGCTAAGCACAGATGCGATCCATTTATCATCCTGCTTTACCATGCTCGGCATTTGGTCGTTGTATGCTTTTCCATCAACCGGGCCTTTTAAACCATACAGCAATATTTGTATGGGTATAATTTTTTCATCCCGCACGCGCGCAGAGCCTGCCAGTGGCGGCGCGGGCATTTGCTTGCCACCTATTTGCACACCCTTTCCATCAGGGCCGTGGCAGGTGGCGCAAAGCTGTTTAAATATAGTAGCACCATTTGTTACCAATGCCCTGTCCGCAGGGCTTAGGTTTAGGGTAAGCCTTTTTTCTTCATCCAGTTTCTTTTGTGTTTCTTTAAATGCAGCGTAAGAAAAAAGTATCAGATCATTTCCCTTGCTATCAGCAACCAGGTCTTTTACTATCTCCTGCGCCCTTGCTGATTTAGCTGTGCGCAGCGAAAGCATAAGCTGAAAAAGCACATCATCACTTGTGTCGTGCCTGATTGCGCCAAGGCTGTCAATAAAATTTTCATCACCTGCTTTTATAAATTGTTCACCAATCCAGATAGCAGCTTTACGCACCTGCGGGTTGGCATCCTGCAAGGCTTTATAGAGCGTAGTTTTATCAATCGCGCCCAGACCTTCCAATGTCCACAGGGCATGTAAGCGTGCCAATTCTGGCTGGCTGTAACCAAGCTTTAGTTCACCCAAAGCCATGGCTTTTAATGTTGGCACTACGGATAAATCACCTCTTACAATAATCTCTTTCTGCGCATTTTCTCTCCACCATCCATTTGGGTGAGCAAGATATGTTACCAGTTTTGCAGTTGGCGCGGTTAGTATATCGGGTTTTGTTTTATCGGGCTCAAAACCATCATGAACAATGCGGTAGATGCGGCCCATGCCGCGATTTTTAAACAACTCTTTTTGCGCGATGATGCCGCCGAGGTACGAGTCGGGTTTTGTCCACTCACTTTCCTGGATAATACCATGATACATATCAACGATATAAAAACATCCATCCGGCCCGGTGTATGTGTTGATGGGGCGAAAATTCATATCAGCGCTTGCAAGCCAGTCCTGGTTTTTGTAAGCATCAGCTAAGTATATCTTACCAAATTTATCTGTAACCTTGCCGCGTTTAATAATTCTTGCGACAGGCTCAGGAATAAAATAGTCGCCCTGCATATCAGCAGGCATCCTGTCTCCGCGGTAAATGGATTGCCCGCAACCTGATGTAAACTTGCTTAATGTATTCTCGCCGGTGCGTAAAGCATTTCTACCACCTTGAGCGTCAATATTGCCAATGATGGGCCATGGCGTGGTAAACTCTTCCGTGTATTGGTCTTTGAAGTTTAGTGAGCCATAAGCAGGCATTTGTTCAATCTGCACTGCGGGCAAACCTGGGCCTGCTTCGGAGTAATACAGGCGTCCGTAATTATCGCTCGTCATCCCCCATTGACCGATCATATTATCAACCACTGTATCTGCTATCAATGTGCCATTTTTATACTTGTAGCGCAGGTTATCGCGGCTGGGGTATATCCAGTTGTCCATATTCCATAGCAGGCCGCCGTTCTGGTGCTCAAGGTTGCGGCTGTCAGCAACATCATTCCTGAAAACTATTTTCTTTTCATCTGCTTTGCCATCGCCGTTAGTATCCCTGAAACTCAAAATATGCTGGCGGTTTGTTTCCTGCACCAAAAGTTGGTCGCCAACGCACAGTATTGCGCGGGGCAATAACAGGCTGTCGGCAAATATGGTGCTCTTATCCATTTTGCCATCACCATCCTCGTCTGTTAACAGCATTATGCGGCTTGTGGGTTCAAATTCACCGTCCGCGTTGGCGGTTTTCATGTAGGTATTCATTTCTGCCACATACATTCTGCCGTTACCATCCCAGGCAATAGCCACAGGCTCCTGCACCATGGGTTCACTCGCGACAAGCTGTATGTGAAAGCCCGGCGGCAGCTGCACCCTTTTCATGCTCTCTTCCGGTGACAGCGGGGTCACAGACGGGTTTGTATCAAGCACTACACGGTTAAAATCTTTTGGGATAAGATGCTTATCCCCCGACCCCTGGCATGAGAAAGCCAACAGGGCGTATATGGCAAAACACAAAAGCAAAACAACAGGATATTTTGAACGATAAACCATGGCAAAAAAATTAGCGTAGTAAATAATGAAGATCAACCGTTAATGCTGTGCAAGATACCAAAGGCAGCTTAAAAAACTGGATACCACTGCAAACTGTATAAATACTTTTACCTTAACAAAATGATTTGATTTGTTTAACGTTATTTAGCGCAATGAAAACAGCGGTTTTTTATTTATTGGGTGGGCTGATCTTATGCTTTTATTCATGCGGAAATAGAAAGCACATTCCCGATGTTTCAAACATTCATATTCAGTTAGATACTGTGCGTTTTGAGCGGGACTTTTTCTCTATTGATACTACACATACCGAACAGGCGCTTGATAACCTTCAGAAAAAATATCCCTCTTTCCTTAATGATTTTTTATACAACCTCCTTGGGCTGCCACCCAATAAAGACAGCGCTTTAATAAAAGTCAACCTGTTTATACACGATTATAAACCCGTGTATGATTCTGTAATAGTAAAATACCCCTCAATACAACAAGCAACTAAAAACGTTACACGCGCACTGCAGTTTGTAAAATATTATTTTCCCACATACAAAACACCACCGGCCGTTGTAACCTTTACCGGTCCGCTGGAAGGCTATAGCAACGTGCTTACCAGCAGCGGCTTTGCTGTAGGGTTGCAGCTATACCTCGGCAAAGATTACCCTGCATATAATACAGATTATATTGCCGATGTGTACCCACAATACCAAAGCCGCAGGTTTGAAGAGGCTTATATAGCTGTTGATTGCATAAAAAATATTGTGAGTGATATTTACCCGCCAGGAAAAAACAACCAGCCATTGGCATACCAGATGATAGAAGCGGGGAAGAGGTTATACCTGCTTGATGCATTTATGCCCGAAACCCCCGACACTTTAAAAACAGGTTATACCGCCTTACAGCTAAAAGGCTGCTATGAAAATGAAGCCGCCATTTGGAACCACTTCGTGCAAAACAACCTGTTGTATGTTACCGATCCGGCCGTGCAAAGGGATTATATGAATGATGGCCCAAGGACTGAAGCATTAGGCCCTGATTCACCCGGTTTTATTGGCCAGTTTGTTGGCTGGCAGATTGTAAAGAAATGGATGGACCAGGATAGCAAACGAACCCTGCAGCAACTTTTGCAAACGCCCCCACGCCAAATTTTTGAAGAAGCGAAATACAAACCGAAGTAAAGCGCCCATCCCCCGTCCGTACCGGCACGGGCGGGCATAAAGAGGGTAGATAACTGGATTTACTTTAGCTACCCGCCCAGGTTTTTAAATTGAATATTGAGTGTTGAACATTGCTTATTGAGTGTTTCAATTTTGTTTACAATTCCTACTTCTGCAGGTTTTGAAGCACCTGTGTTAGCATGATAACACTGTTCTCAAAGCGGTCGCCTGTTTCACCCTGTTTTACGCCGTTGTAAATTACCGCTTTCTCTAAAAGTCTGTAGGCCTTTTGCGCCTGCAGCGTATCGTAAAAATAATTATCCCAACTACTGCGTGTATACTCATAATGCTCAAGTCGAATATCGCCTGCATCCATAACAAGCGGCGTGTGAAACGAGTGCAGCGAAATGTAGGTTGATTTGCCATCAGCCACAGCCTGCATCAGCAGCTTTAAAAAACCTACGTGATTGGCAAGCCGTGCATTAAGCTGCGCATCTGTTTCTGGCTTTGATGGTCTTATACGCCACAGGTTATTTTGTTTGCTGTAGGGGTCGTTCTTATCATTACTGTAGGCCTCCCTGTCAGCTGATAAGAAAAACCGGTAAGGCCCATTACCCTTAAAAAAAGTAAAGCCCTTATTGTTTGGTTCGTTTAACGGAACCAGTTTGTTCATGGCAGCTTGTGATAGACTTAATATTAAAAGGCTGCGGCTAACACTGTCAACTGTCATGGTTACCGGTGATTGCGGTGTTGCTTCGTCATACAAGGTTAATGCCTTGTACTGTTCATCAAACGACCATGTGCCATGTGTAAACTTTTTAAAAATAACGAGCGTAAAACTTTTATCTTTTTTCAGGATGAGTTTGTAATCAAAAAAATAATGCCGCATTGCTTCCCCGGCATCGGTATTGTTATCGTTTATGGAGTCGACAAAATTGTCCTCATTGTGCATGTAAACGCTGGTAAAGGTCCAGCGCCAGGGCAAAACGTCTTTTGGGGTGTGGGTGCAGCCTGCTAACAGCAAAAATGCAATCACTAATAAAGGGCAAAAACGCATAGCTGGTTGATATAGTAGCTAAAGGTAATCAATGCTTAATACTTAGCCTGTACAAAGCAAAAGGTCTATAAAATAAACACTCAATAAGCAATATTCAACACTCAATGATCAATTAAAGAAAATGCCATTTAATTATACCACTTTCCCCTATTGAATATTGAGTGTTGAATATTGAATGTTTCAATTATTACTGTCCTCAACTACTTTTTACCAATCAACCGGTTCTTACTAATGTCTTTTACTAATCAACCACTCCTCCAATCACCTACTTCTTATCCGGTTCAGGTGGTTTTTGCGGCCTGTTAAACGACGGCCTTTGTTGCGGCCCGCGTTGTTGGCCAGGGTTATTTTGAGGTGGCCGCTGCTGCGGTGGCCTTTGTCGCTGTTGTTGTGGCGGCCGTTGCTGGCCCGTATTACGCTGCTGATTATTGCCCTGTTGTGGCGGTCTTTGTTGTTGTGGCGGCCTTTGTTGGTTGCCACCACCTCTTTGCTGCTGCTCGTTATTGCGGCGGCGGCTGTCTTTTTCCAGTGTTTTCAGGCTTATCTGGCCCACCACATCAACAAAGCTGTGCTCCATTTCGGTAGACTTGTTGCTGGTAAGGTCTACAGGCTGCAATTCATCCACTTTTTCACCACGGTAATTCAGGCGTTTTATTTCCTTAACGCGGGTAATGCTAAGGGGGTAGTGCTTATTGCTTTCGGGCAGCACATACCACATAAGATTTTTAAAAATATCTTTCTTTATAAGTGTAGCCGGGCCCTTGGTTGTTTCCAGCATATCGGCATTATCAGGAAAATTTTGCAGGGCATCCAGGTAGGTATCCAGTTCAAAATTAAGACAGCATTTTAACCTGCCGCATTGGCCGCTAAGCTTTGTTTGGTTAATGCTAAGGTTTTGATAACGGGCTGCGGTAGTGGTAACACTCTTAAAATCAGTAAGCCAGGTGCTGCAGCAAAGCTCCCTGCCGCAACTGCCTATGCCACCCACTTTACCAGCCTCCTGCCTTATACCTATTTGCCGCATTTCAACCTTAACCCTAAATTCTGATGCATACCTTTTTATCAGTTCCCTAAAATCTACACGGTCATCAGCCGTATAAAAAAAAGTGGCTTTTTTACCATCAGCCTGTATTTCCAGCTCAGTAAGCTTCATTTGCAGCTTCAGCTCAAGGGCTATTTCGCGGCTTTTCATCAGGCCCGGTTTTTCACGCACCTTGTTCTGGCGCCAAATTTCCACGTCCTTATCCGTGCTGCGGCGCAAAACCTTTTTTATATCGGGGTTAAATTCGTCTACATTTTTTTTCTTCATCTGCAGACGCACCAGCTCACCGGTAAGGCTAACTTCGCCTACATCAAAACCGCTTACCCCTTCAATAGTCACATAGTCGCCTTTTTCAAAATACTGCAGGGTGGCGTTGCGGTAAAAGTCTTTACGGCTGCCATTGCCAAAACTAACTTCAATTATTTTGCAACTGCTGTCAACATCGCTTATTGGCAGGTTCATCAGCCAATCGTGTACGTTTAACCTGTTACAACCGCCCGTACTGCAACCGCCATTGCTTTTACAACCGTTTGGTTTTCCTGTACCGCATGAGCCACAACTCATAGTAACTTATTTATACATGTGTATAATTATTGTTTGCTGAGCGGGGAGAGAATAATGAGGCAGGCTGTTGTAATACTATTAAACGGCTGTTGTGTCACTCACTTCAGCAGTTTGTGCAATGCTAAGCATATAAAATAACCCCGGGATAACCCATTGCGGTTACCATAACAATAAGGGTTAAATACGCTGATGTATATTTAGTAGTACAAGTGTGCGACGCTCCGTAGGAGCCCTTTGGGCCACCAAAGCAGCTACATGCACCAATGCCCGGCCACAAAAAAACCTCATCCCCAACCTATGGGGTATATGTCCCCCAAACGGCTATTCAGTCAAAATTAGGGTTTTATGTTGAATTATGTGGAACAGTTTAATTGTTAGCGCGTGGAACAACATTTTACCATTGGCGTTGCGCTCAATGTAGTATGCGTTGCGGTCAAGTTCCTCAATAATTGCCTCCTGCTGGCTTACGGTAGCAATTTTATTAAGCCGTTGGGCAAAGTCTTTTTCATTATCGGGCAAGGCAAGGTTTGCAGCGCCCATTACCCTTATTCGTATGCTTTGCTCAAGCAGATGTGTAAAATAACGCAAAAACTGTTTTTGCTTCTCGCGGCCAAGCTTGCTTACCTCATCAATCCACTTTAGCTGCGCCACCGGGCCACCTTTAAGGCAGGCATTCAACCAGTCGCGCAGCAGCCCCTGCCAATCTTCTTCTGAATGTTGCAAAAGCTGCAGGGCCTCGCGGTAATTGCCCTCGCTTATGCTTGCTGTTTGGCGGGCTTTTTCCGGCAAAACATTCGCGCGGGTAATAAGTGCCTGCTCAATTTCCGACAGGCCTGGCCTGGGTATTTTTACAAGCTGGCAGCGGCTTAAAATTGTGGCTAATATTTGTTCTTCATTTTCGGCCACAAGTATAAACAGGGTATTGGGTGGTGGCTCCTCAATAAGCTTCAGCAGTTTATTACCTTCTTTGCCAAGGTATTCCGGCATCCATATAACTAAGATTTTATACGGGCTTTCAAAGCTTTTAAGGCTCATTTGCCGCACAATTTCGTTGCACTCCTCCGCGGTAATATTGCCCTGTTTGTTTTCGGCGCCTATAAACTGCAGCCAATCGAAAGCATTGCCGTATGGTTGCTGGGCTATAAACTCCCTGAACTCGGCAATATAATTTGCGCTCACAGGTTTATCACCGCTTTTTTTGGGTATAACCGGGAAAGTAAAATGAATATCAGGGTGAATGTATTTTGAAGCTTTTAAATAAGCCTGCTGTTTCTCCATCCAGGCATCAGCCTCCGCCGGCATTGATGGCGGTATGTAAGGTACTACCGGCTCATCCCCAAACAAAGATGCGCCAGCTGGTTTCTCATCACCCGCCGGTTGTAAAGCTACGTACTGTGCAAATGCCAGTGCAAGGGGTAAAGCGCCGCTGCCTTCCTTACCTAAAAACAGCAGGGCATGGCTAAGGCGGTTTTGCTGTACCATTTCAAGCAGGTGGTGCTTGGTTTCTGCAAGGCCTATAATATTGCTAAAGTTCATCTGATAAAAAACGAAGATAGCGCAGCCGGTGAATGCAATGGATTGAATTGCCGGATTGTTGAAAAATATACCACCGACCCAGTAAATCCAACACCGCCCTCTGCCTTTAACAGCCAAACCAAAAAGCATCCAAAATACGCACAAACGCAGCCATTTTGTAGCCAAAAATTGCCTCATTATAATTATTAACTCATTCATTATCTGGCGATTGAATTTTTTCACCCCTCATATTAGATTTTTTAAAATACAAGGCCATCCCTCGCTGTTTCCCTGCCTGCAAGCTGCATACTTCCATCTTTATATACCATTACTAATACCATACTTACTTCTAACTTCGTAAATTGTACTTGCTCCATACCTAAATATAAAAAAGCCTGTTTTGTCCGCTAAAAAAGGCAGTTTTTTAAAAATATATTTTTAGCACCCTTTAGCAAGGCATTATAGGCTGGGTTTGGTGTGGCTGGTACTGATCTTTTTCTTTTCGTATCTTTGAAATGCGTTAAAACAAATGTATGGTTGCAATTCGTGGTACATATCAAAATGGCATGGTAAAACTTGATAAAGAAGTTTCATTTACAGACCCCGTTGACGTAATAGTTACTTTTTTGGAGGAAGAAAAAAGGCCTGCCGAAAAAAGATTGACCCTTGAAGATTTCTCATTTGCTGAAAGCAGAAAAATACTTGAAGATTATAAGGGATCAATAAGTGATGCTGTAATTGAAGAAAGAAGAAGTAGCCTATGAAAATATTTTTAGACACTTCTTCTCTAATTAAATTATATCACAGGGAAGCCGGTAGCTATATTGTTGACAATATTTTTCAGCAAAATACAATTACTGAAATTTTTCTTTCCGAGCTTACTAAAATTGAGTTTGTTTCTGCATTTTGGAAGAAAGCACGCACCCAGGAGATAACCGTGATAAAAGCGGGGCAACTAATTACTGTTTTCGAGAAAGACTTTAAGAAATATACTTTTATACCAATAAACACCCATATAATCAGTAATGCCCAGGTGTTTATTACAAAATACGCGCAACAGGGGCTACGCACATTAGATTGTATCCAGCTTTCTATTGCGGTGTCTCTAATAAATGATGTCAATCTCTTTGTTACCTCCGATAAATTAATGGAATCTTTTTTTAAGCAGGAGCAATTGCCTGTTTAAACAATTTTAAGGTGTTTTTTTTGTACTGCCGCCAAATATACTGCCCCAAAAAACTTATAACAAAAGGATGAAAATATCAGTAATAATAATAGTCATTAAAGAATGGAGAAAGCATAACCGATACCACGTGTGGGTGCCAGTGGCGTTGGATGTGATGACGAGGTGAGGGAGTTGGTATGATAATAAATACGTAACTTAATATCTTAATTCAATCCTTTACATGAAATATTTTGTTATTTCCTTCCTGGTGTGTTTAAAAGCCCAAACATTGGTATTTGGACAAGCGGAATACTCCATACATTACAATAAACCCACAACACTTAAAGTAAATGGAGAATGGACGCTGGGGAATGAAAATTTTTACGATGTTTCATTTCTGAATGCTACCGGACAAGTCATCAAAACAATAGAGAAAAATCGTGTTGAAGATCACCATAGCAAAACAGGTTACTTTACCGAAAAACACATCACATATTTTTTTTATAGTGACTCATTAAAGATGTCTGAGATTTCAATTGACCTGGGTAAAAAGACTTTTTCAAAAACTACCTATGTATATGATGAAAATAAAAACATGGTACAATGGAGATCATATTCAAGCATCCTCAAATTAGCAGCTGATAGTTTTAAATCGGCCGTTAGTTATGATTTGTTTCTTAATAGGCCGGAACTGTTTCCGGCTGAAGACTTGAGAATGGCGGCAAGAATCATTAGAAAATTTCAGGACAATAAAATTATTTACAAATGTTATTATGAGAAGCTTAGCAAATATGATACAGTTCCGCCTGCGCGTGAGGAATTCTTTAAATACAATAGCAAAGGGCAGCTTGTAGAACACATTTCAAATCCAAAATCTGGCGCGGGCGGTACTGCTTTTTTAAGGCAAACTTTTGAGTACGGCCTAGAGGGTAAATTAATGCGACAGGACCTGTATGAAAATGAAAAGCATCAAGGTATTAAAGAATATAATTATACCGACAGTACTATAATAGTGCAAAGTAGACATTTTGATGAGAAGGGAAACCTTGAGAAATATATTGGGCGCGAGCGGAAATTTGTAAAGCAAGATGATGGGTTCTTTTACGATAGCTACAATACAAGATTTAGTATTTGTGGCGATGCGGATTGGTTTTAGGCAGAGCCGTTGCGTCATGGTTCGTGCCTCACGAACCATGACCTTTCGTATTTAAAAAACATTGAAGAAGACACGAAAAATGGCGGTTACAACTCCGTGCCCATCCTCCTAATCCACCCAATCTGCGTCCCATTTCCTTCCCTTCCTACTTCAGCACCGCACCAAGCCTATCTAAATTGCCATCAATCTTCTCATCAATCCTCAACCCCAAAATTTTTGCAATAAGCGGGTACACATCAACATTATCAAAAGGCTGTATTTGTATATGTTGCTTAAAGGCTGGACCCCATGCATAAAAAGTAGCCTGCAGGTCAGGCAGATCGTTATCGTAACCATGGGCGCCGTGGTTGCCGGGGCCAAATATCATATTGTCAAAATGCATCACTTTGGGATATTTTGCGGCCATTATAATATTGCCAAGCCTGTTGTAACGGTCATCCTGGGCGCTGTAATGCCATCTTGCAGGGGTTTCGGCAGCAAGGTAAACATTGTAATTATCAGTATGCTGTTGTAATGCTTTATAAGCAGCATTAACATCACTCTTGTTTTTTGCATACAGGTGCATAATAATATTACTTCCCGCCATTACAAATTTTGAAGTGTCAATTATCGAAGGCAGGCTTAACGCCGTTCCAGTGGTATCAATTTGCGCCATACCATGGTCTGACACAAAAATATAGTTCACCGGCAGGTGCAGTGAGTCTGTCATTCTCACCATCCGCCCAATGCAGTCATCAACAAGGTGTACTGCATCCCCGGCTTCTTTTGATACCGGGCCGTGGTTATGTTCTTCGTGGTCAACCTGCGGCAGGTAAAATGTTATAAGGTGTGGCCGTTTATCTTCCGGCAGGGTTAGCCAGTTTTTAACCACACTTAAGCGCGTGGTAATATCAATACCATTGTTAAACGTGTAATAATAAGTGGGCCGTACCCCTTTAGTGGCCGCCTCGCTGCCTACCCAATAAAAACTGGCGCTTATCATTTGCTGCTTTTCTGCCAATACCCAAATAGGCGTGCCACCATACCAGCTGCTGTCAACAACCGCCGGGCTGCCAATGCGGTATCCCTGTTTTTTTTGCGGGTCGTAAAAGAGTTATCAACCAGCCCGTGATGTGCAGGGTATAATCCTGTCGCAATGCTATAGTGGTTAGGAAACGTAAGTGAAGGGTAAGACGGGCGCATACTTTTTGCTGCCACACCGCCATCACGCAGGGCAAGCAGGTTGGTGGCGTGGTATATATCTGCAAGGTCCCACCGGAAACCATCGGCTGATATAAGTATAACATAAGGTTTTGTTTGCTGTTGGAGACTGTTGTTACGCCCTGCAACTATTTTTTGAGTGGTATCAGGCGGAGGAGGCGCTGCCCTTTGTGCAAATAAACCAAAGGGCACAATGGCTGCTAACAGCAGTTTGAAACAGGTTATTTTTACCACTAATATTTTGCACGCTGGCATAAGGTGTTTTTTGCAAAATTGTAATAACGCAACGGTTTATGTATATTAAAATATTGTCAACCTTTTTACTAATCAACAACTCCCTTACCAATCAACTTACATACTATCTTGCAGCCATGGAACAGGTATTTACTTACGAACAGTTATACAGTTTTACAAATAACGTTTTCAAACAAATGGGTTGTACCGAAGTACACGCAGATACAGCCGCCAAAGCACTGCTTTCGGCTGATGTGCGGGGTATCGACAGCCATGGTGTAGCGCGGCTTAGCGGCTATGTGCGTTTGTGGGAAGCAAAGCGTATTAACGCCACGCCAAATATTACCATAGTGCATGAAACGCCCAGCACCGCTGTTGTTGATGGTGATAGTGGCCTTGGTCTCGTGGTAGCACCTTATGCTATGCAGGTGGCGATTGATAAAGCCGCCCGTGTGGGTACAGGCTGGGTTAGCGTGCGCAACAGCAACCATTTTGGTATTGCCGGCTACCACGCTATGATGGCGCTGCTATATGATATGATCGGGATGGCAATGACCAATGCCAGTGCACTTGTTGCGCCAACTTTTAGTATAGAGCGCATGCTGGGCACTAACCCGATAGCAGTAGCTATTCCCGCTAAAGAGCAGCCGCCTTTTGTAGCTGATTTTGCAACCACCACAGCAGCTAACGGCAAGCTTGAAATATTGCAGCGTAAAAATGCAGATACACCATTGGGCTGGGTGCAGGATGTTGATGGCAACCCCAGCACAGATGCTAACGCATTAAAGAAAAATGGTGCGTTGCTACCACTGGGCAGCGATCGTGAACATGGCAGCCATAAGGGGTATGCGTTAGGAAGCATTGTAGATATATTTTCGGCCGTTCTTAGTGGTGCAAGCTACGGGCCGTGGGCACCACCTTTTCCTGCTTATGTGCCCATGCCGCAAAATATGCCGGGTGTTGGCCTGGGGCATTTTTTTGGTGCCATGCGCGTAGATGCCTTTAGGCCTGCGAATGAATTTAAAGATCACATGGATAACTGGATAAGCCGTTTTCGGCAGGCAAAACCAGCCGAAGGCCATGATAAAGTATTAATACCCGGCGACCCGGAAAGAGAAATGGAAGCCATCCGCATGAAAGAAGGCATACCCATAGTTGATAGCGTGGTAGATGATTTGAGAAAAGTGGGAGAGAAGTTTGGGGTACAGCTTTAACCTCGATGTTGTTATTTATTGCAGATTGCAGATTTTCGATTGCAGATTGTGATTTAAGCGAATGCCATTATTCAACAAAACCTCTGTGCAACTCAGTGCAAAACTCTGCGATACTCTGTGTCCCGAATTTCACTCAATCCTCAATTATCAACATTCTTTATCAGCACCCGGTTATCAGGCACACGTTTTTCGTATTGTATTTTAAATGCAGATAGATTGGGCTTGTAAGTGCGTTTGCGCTGCAATTCGTATTGGTAAATAGTTTGCCCAACCTGGTACATAAACGGGTGGGCAACGGTTTCAAAATCGTATTTATCATCATTTAATATGCCATCGCTGTTTGCATATACGGTACCGGTAAGCATGTATTCAATATTATGCTCAAAATCTACTACGTAGCTTATATCGGTTAAAAAACCATACGCCCAGCCTAACTTATTAAATACACGCACATGTGCAGGCATGGTAGTATGCTCACTATCAGAAAAGAAAAATTTTACATAGCTGTCGTAGTAGGTGGCACTATCGTATTTAGGATAATTTGTTTCAGACGGAAACTGCGAAAGGTACTGGTACAAAAAAGCATGATCGGCTTTTGTAAGGTTAAACCTTTGCTTAGCAGGCACAGATGAAGGGAACATAACACTTTGCAGCATTTGCTGGTAATCGTGCAGCGACACGTTATTGTGCTGCGTAAAATCCATGGGCTCGTTTATAAGGCTGTCGTTACTGTTCATGTAGCCAATACCAATTTTATTTACATGGCTAAAATCGAACGAATCAGTATTGTACGCAGGCGGCTGTGTATAAATAACGCTGCCATCGTTTCTTATAAACTTAATATTATTAGTATGGCGGTTTTGGTCAACATTCATACGCCAAAAATGTCGGCTTATGCGCGCATCCGTATAACCCTTTTCATGCAGCTTGCGGTTAATAGTTTGCTGGCCCACAAATTCGTACATGCGGTTGTAAGCATCATTATCACTTACTAAAAAAGCTTTGCGTATAAACTGCGCTATAGAGGGCGCGCCTGTTTGCGCGGTACTATCCCTGTACTCTGCCTTAAGCGTGTTATAGCCACTGTCAAACTGCATGCTGGTGAATTTATCAACACCAGGTATATGCATTTCATTCAGCTTTTCAAGCGAGAGTAAAGCCAGCGGCAGCTTTACAGTTGATGCAGGGTTAAAATATAACAGCGAATCAACATTATAATAATAATTGGTAAAGCCGGGTTTGTTGTTTTTATCCCTGTTTATCTGCGTGTATATTATTTGCGGCCTGTATGTTTCAGGGTGCTGCAAAACCTGCTGAAGCACAGGGTTGGTATTGCTTTGCAATATATCTTTCAGCAGTGCATCCGTCTTGGGTTGTGCCGTTGCAATATTGCAACAGCACAATAAAATAACCGGGCATACTATGTATTTGCGCATGCGACTAAGATACATAATAAACTTTCTGACGCTAATTTTCAACCGGTGTATTTACCCACCAATGGTTACCAAAACCATCTTTAAAGCCGCCACCATGTCCGTACTCTCTTGTTGCCACTTCCTGCAGCAGCGGCAGGCCACGCGCTAAAGCCTTTTCAAATACAGCATCCGAGTTTTCTACATACATAAATATACTTCCTGGAAAAGGCGCGTACTGATCAGTTGCATCAGCAACCATTATAACCGCCTGCTCAACCCTAATTTCGGCATGCATTATAACCCCCTCGCTTCTCTCCTGTAAAAACTGTACTTCAGCGTTAAATACTTCTTTCATAAAATCAATAAATTTATAAGCGTCTTTTATGATGAGGTATGGCATAACCGGCAAATAACCTTTTGGAATAGTCATAACAACGTGTTTTAATATTTATGCAAAGATGGTGAGATGCATTTTAGCAAAATTGGAAAATCGCGACAAAGTTTTCACCACAAAAGCATAAAGGACAGAAAGAAACACATAGGGCAAAGAAAGCTTAAAAAAGAGATTAGCCATATTTCTTTAATCGCAGTAAATAAACCTTCCCTTCTATGTTCTCTATGTATCCTCTTAAATCCTATGTGTTCCTTTGTTTTCTATGTGCCTATGTGGTGAAGGTTTTACACCGTCACCTGTTCCCGCACATAAAAGAAAACACAGATGCACATAACATAAAGGATGTGAGAAAAAGAAGATTAGAAATGTTTGTTTGGTGCGCTTTCCAACTGAATAAACCTTCCCTTCTATGTTCTCTATGTATCCTCTTAAACCCTATGTGTTCCTTTGTTTTCTATGTGCCTATGTGGTGAAGGTTTTACACCGTCACCTGTTCCCGCACATAAAAGAAAACACAGATGCACATAACATAAAGGATGTGAGAAAAAGAAGATTAGAAATGTTTGTTTGGTGCGCTTTCCAACTGAATAAACCTTCCCTTCTATGTTCTCTATGTATCCTCTTAAACCCTATGTGTTCCTTTGTTTTCTATGTGCCTATGTGGTGAAGGTTTTACACCGTCACCTGTTCCCGCACATAAAAGAAAACACAGATGCACATAACATAAAGGATGTGAGAAAAAGAAGATTAGAAATGTTTGTTTGGTGCGCTTTCCAACTGAATAAACCGCCCCCTTCTATGTTCTCTATGTATCCTCTTAAACCCTATGTGTTCCTTTGTTTTCTATGTGCCTATGTGGTGAAGGCTTTACACCGTCACTTGCTCCTGCACATCACGGTATTCGCCGCCTTCCGGCACACCATAAAAATATTCTTTGGGATGAAAGCCGCTGAACTCTTTAAACTCGTGAATAAAATGAGATTGGTCGTAATAGCCACAATTATATGCTATCCGGGTTAACGAAGCGGGCTTGCTATAATATTCCTTTGCAGCAGACTGAAACCGAATAATACGCGTATACAACTTTGGGCTAAAGCCTGCATATTCTTTAAAGAGCCGCTCAAACTGCCGTCTCGATAAAAAGCAATCGTTGGCCAAAGCATCAATATTAGCTGCGCCTTTTGTATCCAGCACTTTTTGTATAATATGTACTATTGCGCCATTATTATTTTGTATTACGGGTAACTTCTTTTCAAAAAAGCACACCATAATTTTTACACGCTCACTGTTGTTATTGGCAAGCATTATTTGTTCCTCCAGGTCTTTCCCTTCCTGGCCTAATGAAGTAATCAAATCCGGCATTTCATTGCTTACTGTGCAGGCTGGTATTCCAAAAAATTGGTTTAGCGAAAACGGGTATAGGTACACGCCAAAAATGCTGAAACCTGTAGCTGTTATAAACCGCCTTACTTTACGCGACTGCCCGTGTATACCTGTTATAAAAGACTTTTCAATTGTACCATCGCTCATTATTTCATCAAAAATACCGTTGTAGTGAAAAACCATTTCAGCACATCCATCAGCAAGGGAACGGTATATATAGGCGCAGTCGTGTTCAAGCACCCAAAAACAGCGTATGTATTTGGCTAAGTGCGCAGGGGGCTGTATGGTATAATATTTCATATAACGCTGTTACGTTAAAGATACGGAATTGAAAAAATGCGGAGTAACCCAGGCGGAAAAGTGGTAGAACCTTTCGCAAAACCGTTGCATTTTGGTACTTAAATAAAACAATAAAAACCTAACAGATTGTTTTATAATGATTTAACAATATTGATGAGTTTGGCTAAGTTTTTGCTGTATATAATAATGCAACTAACCTTTATGTATACATCGCATTAAAACCTAAGAAAGACCACGCGAATTTGGTAACCTGCGGAGAGCGCCTATAATTGAATGAAAACCTGCAATTAATTATGCAGGTTTTTGTTTTAACAGCCAATGCTAAAATGGTTTTACAATAATATCCTCCACGCAGGCCTGCGGCGATAGTTGCGACGCAGTATAAATTAGTTCTGCAATATCCCGTGGTTGCATAAGGCTGCCTGGTTGCACGCCGCTGCCATGCCAGCTTTCAGTATATACCGGGCCGGGATAAACCCCTGTTACTTTAATGTTATGCGGTTTCATTTCTTCGCGAAGGTTTTTGGTAAACCCGGCAAGTGCAAACTTGCTTATACTGTAGCTGCCGCCATTACCGCTGCCCTGCATAGATGCAATGGAGCAAATATTAAATATATGCCCCCTTCCTGCTCTCATCATCGCGGGCAGCACTGTGCGGGTAAGGTTGTATGCGCCATTTAAATTTGTGGCCATCATTTTTTCAAGCAGGCCATCCTCTTCATTGTAAACGCTGCTGTGTGTAAAATATGCTGCGTTGTTAACAATTATGTCTGGCGTGCCGGCTGTTTGCAATGCCCATTTGCCAAAAGCAATAACTTCACTCTTTTCGCTGATGTCAACAGCTTTTATGTGCACGGGTATTTTATATTCCATTGCAAGCCCGCTGGCTGTTAGTTGCAGGTGTTCAATATTTCGTGCGCACAAAACAAGCATATAACCCTGTTCTGCAAACTTTTCAGCCACTGCCCTGCCAATTCCTTTTGACGCACCGGTGATAATAATAACCATAAAACCCCCACCCCCTGAAGGGGAGTTTTTATATTTGCAAAAAAGTAAACACCTTACAGATGTTTGCCGGTATAAAAATAGTTGAATGAATTTAATAAATGATAAAAGCTGATGCCTGCAACTGCAAATACCCCTTTAGGGAAAGGGGTTCTTTATAAACATCTTTTCTTTGACCTTGACCACACACTTTGGGATTTTGAAACCAATGCGAAAGAGGTATTGTTTGAACTGCACGGTTTAAACGGCCTTGAGGCAAGGGGTATCACTGATTTTGATAGTTTTTTTGAAAAGTATAGTTACCACAACAACCGGCTGTGGGATAGGTACACTAAGGGCTTTATTAAGCAGGAAGATTTAAGATGGAAGCGAATGTGGTTTACACTGGTTGATTTTAAAATTGGTGATGAAGCACTTTCCCGCAAGATGGCCGTGCAATTTTTAGAACGCTTGCCGTTTAAAAAAGCGGTGTTTCCTTACACGGTTGAAATATTGCAGTATCTCAACAATAAAGGCTATAAGCTGCACCTTATTACAAACGGTTTTGATAATATTCAGTTTAATAAACTTAATAGCAGCAACCTGCGCAGTTATTTTGTTGAGGTGATTACCAGCGAGGCCAGCAACAGCCTTAAACCGCAGGCAGCCATTTTTGAATATGCGCTTGCAAAAACCCTTGCGGCAAAAAAAGAAAGTATTATGATTGGCGATAACCTTGATGCCGATATACAGGGTGCTATGAATGTTGGGCTTGATACTGTTTTTGTAAACCATTTAAAAGTTACACCGCACATTAAGCCAACATACGTGGTACACCATTTAAAAGAATTGGAAGAAATATTTTAGCAAGCTGTAAACATATTTTATTTGCAGGGCAAACACATCATTAAATTATTATGTGCCGTTAGGCACATTTCGTGGGTAGAAACAATAAATAAGTACAAAGCGTTCCTTCGGAACGCCTCGTGGCTGTGAATTACTCTATCTTTAAAACTCCATTTTGGTTTCATAATATCGCTGTATGAAAAAAGTCTTGATTATCTGCTATATATGCATCATTACTTCGTTACCTGTTATAGCGCAGGATAATAATTTTCACCCGGGAGAAATTTGGAATGATGTTGATGGCAAACCCATTAATGCGCATGGTGGTGGTATATTGTACGATAGAGGCAACTACTATTGGTTTGGTGAAATAAAAAGCGGCAAAACGGTACGTGTGGAAGAAGATAAGGCTTGGGAGAATTTTAGGGTTAATGCAGGCGGCATTTCATGTTATTCGTCAAAAGACCTGGTGCACTGGAAGTTTGAAAGCATTGCATTGAAGCCTGAAGTAACAGACAGCACCAGCGAAATATATACCGGTAAAGTAATTGAGCGACCCAAAGTTGTATATAATGCAAAAACAAAGCAGTATGTAATGTGGATGCATATTGACAGCCGCAATTACGGCTATGCGCGTGCAGGTGTTGCGGTTAGTAAAACACCGCAGGGGCCATACAAATACCTTGGGGCGGTGCGCCCAAATGACGCCATGAGCAGGGATATGACTGTTTTTAAAGATGCTGATGGAAGGGCATACCTTATCAGCACATCAGAGAACAACCAAACAATGCATGTTAACCTGCTTAGCGACGATTATTTAAAGCCCACCACTACTTTTACGCGCATACTTATTGGCCAAAACCGCGAAGCACCTGCCGTAATAAAACACGGCAGCAAATATTATCTTGTTACGTCACTTTGCTCAGGATGGGACCCCAATGCGGCACGTTATGCCACCGCTGACAGCCTGTTAGGCAAATGGACGGTGCAGGGCAACCCCTGCGTTGGCGCGGACAGTGCTACAACTTTCCAGTCTCAAAGTGCTTATATTATTCCTGTTGCTAGCACAAACAAATATATTTTTGTTGCTGACAGGTGGAAAAAAACTGATTTGCCGGATTCAAGGTATATCTGGCTGCCATTAACCTTTGACGGTGATAAAATGAAAGTTGAATGGAAAGATAGCTGGCACTTGTAAAGCGCATTAATCAAATCTATTTTCTATTTATTTGCATGACGAAAACACGAAACATGATATCGCAGAATAGAATATCCAAATAATTGATAATAAAACATACAGCCACTCAATAATCAACGTCAATATTCAATGAAGAACCAATGTGGTAATGGCCAGCGCTATTTTGCATGAATATTGATTATTGAGTGTTATAAGTGTTTCGTTTCATCATTCCTTACTCTTCACTCTCATCCCCAATTGGTGAGCCCGGCGGCTGTGGCAAATGGATGGTTGGTTTTGCTTTTTCAGGCGCTTTTATTCTTTCCAGCGTAAGCAGCAAATAGCCTTTATATGTTTCGTCTTTTGTTGTTTTTAACTGGTCTTCCGCATACGTTTTAATATTGCCAATGGCATTTAACATGGCTGCCTTTGTGGCAAATGATGCTTCGTTGCTTATGCTATTTGAAAGTATATAAGTAAGCAGTATTTGCTCATTTTGCTGTTGAATAAGCAACTGCATATCTTTTAAGCGGGGTGCTTTAAATGTTCTGTTTATTAACAATGTGGTCATTTCATCCACTCCAAGGCCGTTGCTCATAGTTTTATAATCTATCATCCGGTTTAGCCGTTCTGTATTAAACAAGAATGATAATGGCAGATCAGCAGCAGTTTCCGCTGCAGCCAATGGGTCGAATGAAAGGCTTGTGCGGCGCTTAAAAAGTTCCCTTGTATAGTCATATCCTTCCGGCCGGGGCGGAATTAATTTTGTAATGCTTTGGGGAATATCCAGTGCCGCGGGCTCAATACAATCAACAGCAGCGTTTAAAGCCTTAAGCTGGTCTGCCTTGCTAACGCTTTGTGTAACGGTTTGCCCATCACCGCGCACAGCATACGTATAGTACATGCCACCAACCTCTTTGGTTACGGCCTCAACCTGGTAACGATGAAATAAATAAACGGGTACCAGCACATCTTCAAGCATCGCCATAGGCGTACCCGTGCGAATGTTGTTTACACCAAATTGAGAGAGTGCTTTTGCCCTTATTTTCATTACATCTTTCAATTCAGCAACAGGGTCTTTACCATTGTCCCACAAATGCGCATTTGGGTGCAGGCCTGCCGGGTCGCGTGCATCCCTGTCTGATATAAATGTCAGGCCTTTTGCGGCCGCATCATTTATAATTTTATTTAAGGATGCGCTTTCGTCTGTGCCCTGTGGAAAGTCCTGGTAACCAAACGCTATGGTAACTTTATCCCAATCGCCAATGCCATCGGTGTAGGCATCGCTAAGGTCAATATTGCCGTTGCCGTCAAGTTTTACCTGCGGGTGCGGGTAATCCATAACGCTTGCCCTGCCCTGGCTGCTGGCAATATAATTGTGCATTAACCCCAGCGTGTGGCCAACTTCGTGCGCAGCAAGGTGCCTTAACCTTTGTAAAGCCATTTTCATCATTTTATTATCTGCAGGTACGCCGTTTTCAAACGGGGCAAGCAGGCCGCTTGCAATCAGGTAATCCTGCCTAACACGTAATGAACCTAACGTTACATTGCCTTTTATTATTTCACCAGTTCTTGGGTCGGTAACTGCTGAACCAAACGACCAGCCCCGTGTTGAGCGGTGTACCCAATTGATCATATTATAACGGATGTCCATTGGGTCAGCAGTATCGGGTAACACTTTTACAATAAAGGCATTTTTATAACCTGCAGCTTCAAAGGCCTGGTTCCACCAGCGGGCACCATCAAGCAAAACGCTTCGTATAGGCTCAGGTGTGCCATTGTCAAGATAATATACAATAGGTTCAACAGGTTCGCTTATTGCCGCAGTTGGATCCTTCTTGCGAAGCCGGTGACGGCATATAAAGTATTTTTGAATTGGCTCGGTAACGGGAGTGGAGTAGTCAAAATAAGTATTTGCATAAAAGCCCGAACGTGCATCAAATACACGCGGCGTATAATTATTATCGGGCAGTTGCACAAATGAGTGGTGCATACGCAAAGTAACCGCATCGGCTGATGGCGTTACTGACGATACCCAGCCACCGGGCTGCCCACCTGTTACAAATGTTACTGTGGTTTCAATCTCTGTATTGAGTGGAAAATTTTTTGTACGTGGCAGGTATATAGCGCTTCTGGATGCATCCAGGTTATAATTGCCCTGCCCGGTGCCGCTTAACCTGCCGGATACACCTATTGCATCGCGCAACAAAAAATTGGTGGCATCCACTAATATTGAGCCGTTTGTTTCGGCCTCAACTGTAAAACCCCATAATATTGACTGCGCGAAGGATTGCTCAACAGCGCGCTTTTCTGCAACATCGGTTGTGACAGCGCGGTATGAATAATTGGGTTGCACAAGTAAAATCTTATTACCGGTGCGGGTAAATTTAACTATAGTTGTTGCACCAAGTATGCCCCTGTCAAGCCCAACATCGTTGCTGCCCAGGCCTGCGGGCAAAGATGTTTGGTATAACACCTCTGTATCAAGCTTATTAATCTCCAGGAATATTTTTCCATTTTTATCATCCCAATAAAAATTGAAGAAGCCGTGGTAGGCTTTCATCCCTTTTGTTTTATCTTCAATAGATGCTGTTTGGGTTTTTGCGAAAAATGGTATGATAAGCAGTAAAATAAAAAGCCGCTGCATAATTTTTGTTTTGGTGGTTATGTATGTAAACGAATATACGAATTGCAGGCAGGTGCTAAAAGAAAATACGTTTCGGCGGTAAATGTTTTTTATAACAAAACTGATGGCAGGGGGACAAGGGCATAGTCAATATTATTTACCGCGGTTGAAAATTGAATAAAGCTGGCCGGCATTTTTAAACAAATAATTTTTATGAAATAAAATAACTGGCAGGCAACCAACATTAAAAAGCTGCGTATGTATGAGTATTAAAGGTTATATAAACCCTGGTACTTATCTTAAAAAACTTTTTCTGCGTGCCCTGTTAAAGCAATATTTGGTATGCAATTTTTATTGCAGGTACCACCATTGTTTTATGCAGGACAATTTTAGCCTTGAAGATGTTGAAGCAGAAAATAATAATGTGTGACTGATTGCAGATGTATGTAGCTGCCTTTGTTTTGCTGCTTGCAACATGCTGCATTTGATGCCGGATTTTATTACACAATTACTAACGGGCATTTCTTGCACTGTGCTGTTTATTTAGCGCAGGGGACGGTGCTTTGCCTGTAGAATTATTTTATGTGCGCTGCGGAAACGCGGAAGGGAACAGGTGTGCAGCCATTATATAAGTGCTTACATATTTTAATAAAATGAAAATTTATAATTATACAGGGCAACTTTTATTTGCAACCTGCGTATGTACATAAAAACTAAACCAAAACTGTAAGTTTAAAAAATCACCCAAGTCAAAACTGATATCTATGAGATGCAAGTTAAAACTGCAAACGGCACTTCTATGCCTGGGTGCATGGTGTTTGTTAAATCCAATATCACTTCATGCACAAACTAATTTTGAAAAAAATCTTCAAACAAAAATTGAATCGATGTGCGCTGCAGCAGGTACTGCGTGGCCGGAACTTCCTGCAGCTTCACAACAGCTCTACCCTAACGACGCTTTACAGAGCGTTATGTCTCCAACGGGCTGGGGTGGCAGCGGAACCTATGTTTTTGGCAGCATAGGCGGCATTTACCCTGAAGTTTACAAGCAAAACAAAGGAGACCTTATAACATCGGCAGGTGTATGCACCGGCAGTTCTGAAAAAGCGGTTAATGTAGCTGTCAGTATAAATATGACAGATGTGCACAGGCTGCGCGATTTCTCCGAAAACTTTTTTATAAGCCGTATGCTTGGCCATGGCAGCAGCATAACAGTGGCGGCATTACAGATGTTTGCCAACGCGCAACAGTCAGACGCCCCTGGCTCAACGTTTTATATAGCCTTTAGCCATGCGGTGCAAACACTGTTATCAAAAACCTCGGGTTGCTCAAAGCTTAGCTATAGCATTGGTATAGGCACCGGGCGCTTTTTATATAAAAGCCCCAAAGATATAGAAGCCGGCCATGGTAAATATGGTACCGCAGTTTTCGGCAATATTTCGTATGAAATATTACAGCATGTTAACCTTAATGCGGAATGGAGCGGTATGAACCTGGGCTTTTCGCTTGGCTGGCGCCCTTTTGTAAAAAGCCCATTATCTATCGGTGCCGGCGTCACAAACTTAACACGCTTTTCAGCCGATAAGCCCAGTGCCATATTGTCAATAGGGTATCCACTTTCAATAAAAAGATAAAAAACAATGTATATGAAAAAAGTCATGTTATTATTATTGCTTTTAACAGCAACAGCATTTGGAAAAAAACTGCACGCCCAGCCTATGGGTGGCAAAACCGGGGCATCAGACTGGCATACATTGCCGCCAATAGCAACACCAACGCCTATACCTAAGGTGCCACCGTCAGCAACGCCACCACCCATAGCAACGCCAACACCTATACCTAAGTTGCCTCCGCCGGGCCAATATCCTACCAAGCACAAATAAACCTTAGTACTAAATAGCCGGGAAAAGGCATAAAAGAACCAACAATGAAAACCGCAATAGCAATTTTTTGTGCAGCAGTAACATCTGCTGCAAACGCACAATCAACACAATATCCGCAGGCGCTGGTTAAAGGTGCTGCTTATAAAAAAAGCACGTGGCTTATATCTGCCTGCACTTTTAATATTGGCAAGCAAAGCATAACCATCAACGTTAATTCATTAACAAATAAAACGTATAACGTGCAGGATGCTGATGGCAACAACACAACATTTGCAGTAACCACCGAGAATGTTGCTGATACAGTTGATGCCATAGGGCAAAAGGCAATTTATAATTCGGATGGCGGACAATCGCAAATAGACAATGCCATTAAAAACGAAGCTGGCAGCCAGGCAATAATAACCACCAATAACGCAGGGGTTGTAACAGCGGTAAATAACGCACCTGCACAGTATACGAGCGATGCAATGCTGGCTTTTTCAGGCATACATCCCATACAATACAACCAGGGCGAAGCCCTGGGCTTGCTAAACACACTTAAGCTTAGCCCTAATATGGCAAAAGGGTATAAATGGGAAGATAGTACCATTGGCGATGGGAATAGAACAATAACCAAATACTCCATTGCAAAAGTTACCCCCGCAGCTACTACGGTTAATTACCTTAAAAGTATTTTTACTGACAGTATTAATACCAATATAAACGGTATAGCAATTATTGATAATGCCACGGGGCTTATTATAAGCAATAACAGGGAAACCATTTCAATGGGCTACGGCCAGGTAAATGGCGTAATTTATATTGCAGCAAGAAGGATCTATACCTACGAAAGCTGCTACCGGAGCAAGTGAGGCCTTACGGGAGTTGCGCTTATGAATCACCGGGGCCGAATGAAAAGTGTTGGGCCTGGCCCCGGTTATTGTTACTGTAAAATACCTGCCAAAAAATTATTTTAAACAGATGTTTTAAATATTTATTCCGGGCTAAACTAAAAACAGCCGATACTCACTGAAGAACCAAAAATCCTTGCCCGCATAGTGCATGCACCCCATAAACCGTGCCTGTACAAACAGCGCAGCTGATTGCTGCATGACGAAACCCCCTGGTCAATTTCCGTCATAAACTGTTTGCCACACACTCAATGGGGAACCAACAAAAAAGCCGCTACTGGAAAGTAGCGGCGCATGCACATGAGAGAAATCCTAAAAGACTACTCTCACAGATTTGATGTTTTTAGTTCCTTTGGATAATGCACATCAACGGTTTTTGATTCTCCGTTACGTGAATAAGTAACTTTAAATGTATCACCGTCTTTGCCGTCTTTAATAGCATTCCTCAGGTCGTCAACAGATGTAATATTTTTTCCATCAACCTGTGTAACAATATCATCTTCTTTTAAACCTGCTTTGTCAGCGGGAGATTCATCGTCCACATTAAGCAGTTTTACCCCTTTGCCATCTTCAGTATCCTGCGCCTGAACACCCAGGCGGGGCCTGCCAGAACGATAAGAATATGAATATGCACCGCCAATTTTAGGGCTTATATTCATAAAATTTCTGCCTAAGGTATTGCCACCGTAAATTTTTACTTCGTTGTTTTTTTTCAGGGTAACACTTGCAGTAGCATCTTTATTATCACGCTTGTACGCTATAGTAACCTTATCCTCCGGTTTGTATTTACCAACTGCCTTATACAGGTCATCTGCATTGGTAACTTTATCCTCACCAAATTTGGTAATAATGTCCCCTTCCTTTAAGCCGGCTTTATCAGCGGCGCTCTCATCGGTAACATCGGTTATTTTAGCACCCTCATCGGTTTTTTCGGTCATTACGCCAAGTACCGCCTTGTTGCTTTTAATTTCTTTGCCAAAGTTGTTATTAAACACATCCCAATCGCCACTGGCAAAAGGCGTTGCGTAAGAATAGTTGCTTGTAGCGCCCCATCCTTTTTGCTTAATTACCTGCACATTATCATCCTTATACTCATCAACTGGCTTGCCGTTAATGGTTATTTTGTCACCATCTACAACTATGGTAAGCTTTTCAGTGTTTTTGTCCTTTTTACGGATAATAATACTTTCACCATCACCTGATTTTGCCCTTGGGGCAATAGTGGCTACATCCTGCGCATAAAGGGTTGCTGAAAAACCTACAGCAAGTAATAAGGCGGATGCTTTGAAAATTGTATTCATGAAAATTTGGTTTAATTGTTCTACGAATGTTTTAGTAGTTCAAATGTAGGGGAATTTTTTAATTACGAAAAGTTTCGGAAATGTTAAATTGAAAAAAATGATGAACGGCAGGGGATTGCAGATTGACGATTTCGGATTGCGGATTGGTTTAGGGAGGGTGAATGGAACGCAGATTGCAGGATAGTCAGGATATACAGGATAATATAATTAAAATAATCCTGTATATCCTGAAGATCATGAAAATCTGCGTTCAATTTTAATAGTCTATTTCAAGCTTTAGCCTGTCTTTTAATTCCCGAACCATGGGGAATTGTTCGGCAATGCGTTCAAAACGCTGGCGGCTGTTTAACATCATGGCCTGGGGTATTTCTTCTTTTGCGCCTTCTTCAACAACTATTTTAAAACTAATGCTGCGGTTATTAAATGCCTGCTGTATAGCATCAGCTACCATTATGCGCTCCTGCTCAACAAATTTTTGCTGGGTATAGGCAAAAACTGTTACTGTAAAAAAATTGTCTTCGTCAATGTGCAGTTTTGCTGTACGAAATGTTTTTGATGATGAGTGCTTTTGCTGTTCTTCCAGTTTGTCGGCATATTTAAGCCAAACCCTGAACAATTCGGTATCATTTAATGCAATAGCCTCTTTTATCTCTTCAATAACATGTGTGCCATGGTATTTTTCCTGTAGTGCTGTAAGCAGGTTTTTTTTGGTGCCCGCAACAGGATTAACGGACGTAACGGTTGGTGCAGTTACCGGTACAGCACTAAATTGCATAGGCCGAATGTCGGGCGCCTTTGTTTGTTGCTGTTGTATAAATAGTTTCGACTCAGTTTTCTCCTGGTGATTTTCCGGCAAAGGGGCTATACTGCCGCCAGTTGCTGCAGGCTTACTTTGTAATGTTGGTATGGCCTTGGTTTTATAGGCTACCGGGCCATCAACCCGTTTTTTTTTAACTACGCTGCCATTTTCAACGCTAAGCTCAATGGCCTGTTGCAAAAAATTAAGTTTTATCAATGCCAGCTCAACATGCAGGCGCTTGTTACGCGCCATTTTATAATTTATTTCAGACTCATTTAAAATATTCAGCGCACTAACAAGATACGCAGTGCTTACCTTATCGGCTGTTTGCGTATATTTTGTTTGCATGCCTTCAACAACATCAAGCAGCGTAACTGCGCGTGCATCTTTACAAACCAAAATATTACGCATAAACTCAGCAAGGCCATTAAGCACCAGGTCACCTTCAAAACCTTTGCGGTTTATTTCATCATATAACAGCATAGCGCCCGCTAAATCCTGCATGGTTAAACAGTCCAGCAGCTTAAAATAATAATCGTGGTCAAGAATATTTAAGTGCTCCAGTGTGTTCTGGTAAGTTACCTCACCGGTGGTAAAGCTTACTATCTTGTCTAATATGCTCAGCGCATCGCGCATACAGCCTTCGCTTTTTTGCGCAATTACCTGCAAAGCTGCTTTTTCAGCATGTATGTCTTCCTTCACGGCAATTTCTTCCAGGTGTTCAACGGTATCATTTGTGGTAATGCGCTTAAAGTCAAATATCTGGCACCGGCTAAGTATAGTGGGCAGTATTTTATGCTTCTCTGTAGTGGCTAAAATAAAAATGGCGTAAGGCGGTGGCTCCTCCAGCGTTTTTAGAAACGCGTTGAAAGCGCTGGCGCTAAGCATGTGCACCTCATCTACAATATATACCTTGTACTTACCGGCCTGGGGCGCAAACCGTACCTGCTCAACAAGACTGCGTATGTCGTCAACAGAATTATTGCTGGCGGCATCAAGCTCATGTATATTTAGCGACGTACCCTCGTTAAACGAGCGGCAACTATTGCATTTGTTACAGGCCTCACCATCGGGCTGGCGGCTTTCGCAGTTGATCGTTTTTGCAAGTATACGGGCACAGGTAGTTTTGCCCACCCCGCGCGGGCCGCAAAACAAAAAGGCGTGCGCCAACTGGTTATTGGCGATAGCATTTTTTAATGTGGTGGTAATATGCGCTTGCCCCACAACGGTATCAAAAGTTTGCGGGCGGTACTTGCGTGCCGAAACGATAAATTTATCCATAGCCGGGTTGCAATATAGTGAGTTTTGTGGAGAGGAGAGGCGGTGTGGAAAAAGGGCGTTTTATTACGGGTTTTGAGCCAGCAAAGATTGGAAATAGGAGTATGTAAGGGTATATATTTCTGAAACTTCGGCGATAAGGGTTTGTGCATCACTCTCTGAAATATTTTTGCCGAACTCATAATCGGCTGCTTGCCTTGACTCGAATAACGTTTCTATTGCTTTTGACATTTCCGAAGGAAAGATAGAAGACTTTATAAAAAGCTCTGAAAATTTTAACTGTGTCCCTTTATGCGTTTTTGCATAAACCTTCTGCGTAAAAAGCAAGGCGACCATGCAATAATAGCAAGCATAATATGCGCCGTTAGCAACGGCATTAAAATAACCTCCTTTAAAATCGTATTCGGCATTTTTAATAGCATCGTCAGCCATTCCAAAAACCTTTAACGCTTCCAAATATTCCTGTGACATGATGTTAAATTAGTATTCCTTCCTTCCTGATTTCCTGGTAAACACCCTGTATTGATGTTTGCTTTTTATAAAGAGTTGTATGAAAAGACGAAACAAGGATGCCGTATTTTAGAGAGAGCTTTGAACTTGCCCCACTAGTTTTAGTTATCTCCTCAAACGGACTTATCTCTTCCTTATCCAAAACCACAGCAAAATCCACATCCGATTCTTCCCAATAATCGCCCCTTGCGTACGAACCAAAGAGGATAAGTTCCGCCAGTTCGTCGCCATAAAGTTTTTGTAATTCTGCCTTATATTCATTTGCTACCTGTTGAATGATAGGGAGCATAAAAGATATTTTAAGCAAATTTACCAAATAATAATTTAAATAAGCATTAGGGCTACTCACTCTTCAACGCTTTAACAGGATTGCCCATTGCCGCTTTAACCGACTGAAAACTTACGGTAAATAACGTTATCAGCACAACGACCAGGGTGGCAATTATAAATACGCTGGCATAATGTTAATGCAGTGAAACAGCCCAAAGGATGGTTTAGCAGCAATATTTGCAAACAGCTTTCGAGAATATTTTAAAATTTCCGCTGCACCGCCAAAAAGAGGTAATTTGCTTTTCCTAAATATTTTTTAAAAAAGTTGCAAAAATATTTGGAATATTAACAATGTTAAGTATTTTTACATCGTAATTAAAAATATGGGTATTACAGAAAGAAAAGAAAAACAGAAGCTGGAGATAAGGAAAATGATTCTTGATGCATCCATGAAGCTGTTTATTGAAGAAGGGTACGAAAATGTTACCATTCGTAAAATAGCCGATATTATTGAGTACAGCCCTACGACTGTTTACCTGTACTTTAAAGATAAGGATGAGATTTTTTACCACCTGCACGAGCAGGGTTTTGCCAGGCTTACTGAAATAAACCAAAACCTGGCTGGTATTGATAATCCCCTGATGCGGCTGTATAAAATGGGTGAAAATTACCTGCATTTTGGTTTGGAAAACCCGGAATACTATGATATTATGTTTATACAGCATGGCCCTATGAAAGCATTGATGGAGCGTGAGGACTGCAATTGGCATTATGGAGATTCAGCCTTAAACTTGCTAAAACAAACCGTTAATGAAGCCATGGAAAACGGAGTGATATACAAAGGGAACGTGGAAGCGGCTTCGATGGCGGTTTGGGGTATGGTACATGGGCTAGTGTCGCTGGCGATACGGGAAAGGTTTGACAAATTGATACCCAAAGAAGAAATACCGGCCATGGTAAACAAATCGCTCAACTGGTTTTTGAGTGCGGTTGATAAACGGAGTTAACGAATAAAGGGTAGAACATTGGTGGTATGAAAAGGGGGTTAGGCCCCTTAAATTTTCATAATAACTTAACATTGTTAATAATTTTTACGACATAAATTAATTAAACATGAAAAACATAACTGCTGCTTTTGCTCTTTGCCTGCTTTCAGTTACGGCAAATGCGCAAACCATACTGGATGGGTATATAAAAACTGGTATTGATAGTAACCTGTTGTTAAAGCAAAAAACCTTTGATGTTACCAAAGCGCAAATAGATCTGCAGCGTGCAAAAGCACTCTTCCTGCCGCAGGCAGACCTTAGTTCACAATATACACTCGCTGCCGGTGGCCGCACGCAGGATGTGCCCATTGGAGACCTGTTAAACAACGTGTATAAATCGCTGAACCAGCTAACGTCATCAAACAAATTTGTGCAGGTGCAAAACCAAAGCATTAAATTTTTACCCAACAATTTCCAGGACACCAAGATTGCAATTGCATTGCCGGTATATAACCCCGAATTAAAATATAACCGGGCAATAAAAGAGGAAGCTATTACAGGTACACAGGCCGAAATAAATATATACAAGCGCGATTTGGTTAAGAGTATTAAGCAGGCGTACTACCAATATTTGCAGGCAGGCAAGGCGGTTGAGGTGTACACAAACGCATTAACTGTTGTTAATGAAAACCTGCGCGTAAGTGAAAAGCTGGTAAAAAATAACGTTGCCACAAGAGATGTTATTTTAAAAAGCCAGGCGCAGGTTAGCGCGGTTAAAACATCGCTGATTGATGCGCAGGAAAACAGGAAAAATGCAGCAGCATATTTTAATTTTTTGCTCAACCGGCCATTTGAAACTAACATTGAAGCAGACACACCCATCTACTCATCATTAGATAATAATCTGGCTCTTACAGATGCCTCTGCAAACAGGGAAGAACTGCAGCAAATACGCAGCGGCGAAAAAACATTGCAAACAAGCCTGCACTTAAATCAAAGTTTTTCCCTTCCACGCTTAAATGCTTTTTACAATGTCGGTTTCCAGGGTTTTGGGTTTAATGTTTTTGACAGGCAGTTTTACCAGCTCGGCGGCCTGCAGCTTACATGGAGCATTTTTAAGGGTAACGATAATAAACTTAAAATAAGGCAGGCACAAGCATCTATCGAGCAACTGCACACGCAGTATGATGATGTGCAAAAGCAACTGCAACTGCAGGTTGTAACAACCTATAATTCATATACCGCTGCTGTTGAAGCCTTGCAAAGTGCGCATGATGAAGTGTTAAGCACAAGAGAGGCCTACAGGCTTACTGATAAAAAATACCGTGAAGGGCAGGCGCTGCAAATTGAACTGATTGATGCACGCATCCAAATGACCAATGCTGAAATAAAATATTCTCTTGCGCAATTAAATGCACTAAATAAAAGCGCCGATGTTGAACGCGCCAACGCTGCTTATAAATTATAAACAAACCAAACACATTGTATATGACAAAGTTTTTAAACACCTTTTTACCACTGCTGGTTTTAACTGTAGTAATAGTTGCATGCACCAGCAAAAAACAAGAAGTTACAGCAACAGATGACGTTGTAATTGTAAAACAACAGCCGGTTACGTTGCTTAACTATTCACCCGCGTTGGAGTATTCAGGATTGATGGCTTCAACCTCTGAGGCAAAACTTGCCTTTAAAATAAACGGCGTGATTGCTAAAATTTATGTAAAGGAAGGCGACCATGTTAGCAAAGGCCAGGTACTGGCAACGCTTAATATGACTGAGATTAATGCGCAGGTTGCCCAGGCAAGTGAAAATGTTGATAAGGCCAAGCGTGATGCTGGCAGGGCTAAAAACCTTTACGAAGATACTGTTGCCAGCCTTGAACAATTGCAGAATGCACAAACCCAATTAAGTGTTGCTAATGAAGGCCTGCATATTGCACAGTTTAACCAGCAGTACGCCCAAATTCGCGCAACAGAAGACGGTATTATCACTAAGAAAATAATGAATGAAGGAGAAGTTGCGTCAAGCGGAACACCCGTGTTGATAATGAGCGGTAATAATAATGACGATTGGGTTGTGCGGTTTGGTGTGCCGGATAAAGAATGGGCAATATTAAAGACAGGCGATGTCGCTGATGTCGACGTAGATGCCTATCCATCAACTGCCTTTAAAGGTGTAATAACAAAAATCGCGCAGGCCTCCGACCCTGTGAGTGGTACTTATGAAATTGAGGTAAAGGTTTTGCCGGGAGACAAAAAATTTGCCGCAGGGTTATTTGCCAACCTGCATATTAAAACATCTGCACCCATGCAGGTTGCCATGATACCTATTGAAGCCATTACCGAAGGCGATGGTAAAAAAGGTTACGTGTATACACTTAATGATGATAAGAAAACAGTAACCAGGCACCAGGTGAAGATCGCCTTTTTAGACAAGGACAAAATAGCCGTAACCAATGGCCTGGAAAACATTCAGCAGGTTATTACTGATGGTGTAAGCTACCTCACCGATGGGGCTGCTGTCAGGGTTCAGTAAAAATATCAACAACCGAAACAATATTAAATAAAACAATCTTCAGCTGCTTGTTGCAACAAGTGCCAAAGTATGGTACAGTAGCCTTATG
>JABDGS010000017.1 GCA_013285915.1 Bacteroidota bacterium | reverse complement strand
CCTTATTTCCGCAATGCCAACCGGGTCAAGCCCGTTTGTAGGCTCATCAAACACCAAAATTTCAGGATCGCCCAACAGGCATGATGCAATAGCCAGCCTTTGTTTCATACCCAGGGAGTATGTGCTGAATTTACTGCTTCTTCGTTCGTAAAGGTTTACCCGCTTTAGTGCCGAGTCAATATCATTAAAACCTTTGCCCTTTATTTCAGCAGCAATGCGCAGGTTGCGTTCGGCCGAGAGATAGTGGTAAAAATTAGGTGTTTCAAGCAAGGTGCCTATTTGTTTCCTGGTATCAGCGGTTGATGTCTCACCAAAAACTGTAAAGGTGCCCGATGTGGCTTTAAGTATATCCATTATAATACCCAGCATTGTGGTTTTACCACTGCCATTAGGGCCCAATATGCCAAACACACTGCCTGCCGGTACTGTGAACGATACGCTATTTAGGGCCTTTATGCGGCCGTAATATTTAGTAATGTTATTAAGGGCTAAAACATCCACGGTTAATTATTTTTTTAAAGATATGATTTAAACGTTGTTTACAAAATTTACCTGCCGCCAGCCATTTCCTAACTTCTTTTTTAAGTGGTATGCTCTCTTAAAGTAATAAAAAGGGAGCAAAAAGAGGGAAAAAGTATCCCAAAAGTTTACCAAGTTTTTATCGCAAATTATTGATTATCAAAATATTAAGTAATTATCTTTCAAAACGGTCTAATGTATTCAATATTGCTGTTTCAGCCTTAAATGCGGCATTGCTTATTTTTGCAGGCTACAGGTGCCATTTACTTTTCAACACGCCTTCATTTGTCAATTTATTTGTCATTGTCCAACTTTCTGCAGCTTGTTTATTATAACAACCACCCGCCTATCTTATATATAAAAAAGGCAGTTTTGTCTCAGAAAAACTGAATAAAATTTGATTAAAAATTGGTGATCATAAAACCTTGTAATATAGGAGAACCATAAAATAAAAGCCCCGCATTGGCGGAGCTTTTATTTTACATGATGTTTATATATAATAGAGGTTGATAGCTGTTAAGCGCGTTTTAAATTATAATCCTGCTCGGCAAAACTGTAATGTTTTAAATCGTATGGTTTGTAGCCAAGTTTGCTGTTAAAAAACCAGCGTTGTATTGTTTGCGTAAAACTGTTCCACCAAAAACTTTTTTCTTCTACTGAATTATCAAAGTATTCGGCATTGTAAATTTTTACCTTCATCAATACCAGCTCGTGCATTGCATTTTCTTTTATTTGCTGGCTAACGTTTGCAAGCTCTTCAACTGATGCATCTTTTTCGTTAACTATATAAGCTTTGCCGGTAACCTGTAAAAAATAACTTCTGCCTTTGCGGAAAAAATCAAGCCTTGCAGGAAATTCTTTTTCAAAAGCATCAAGGTATTGCTGCGGCCTGGCAACAAAAAACCAAATGCAACCATCATCATCAACGCGTAAAACGGTAATAATGCTTGTTGGCATTTTTATAATATCATTATTCTGGCTGAAGAATAAAGCGCTTCGTATATCACCTATTTTCTCCCTGAGAAAATGAAGGGGTGTTATTTCTGATTCTGTATTCATAGTGTTAGCATTTACTTCACTATAATAATTCAAATCAGGTACCAGAAATTTTTTAACGAATAAATATAAAAAATGCAAGATTTGTGGGGAATTTAGGCAACAGCGGCGACCAATTACAGGGGTATTTTATCAGTAAACAGGTTATCCCGGCTGAAAAACCTTTGAAAAAGGCAAAGTTGAGACTTCCTTGCGCATGCTTAGGTTCTCCTCATATGTGCAGCATAATTATGGCCATTATGTTAGTCCAATATTTCTTATTCAGAAACCACATAGTTCCCTAACACCTTATTTTGCTCCCACCATTCCATTATCCTGGGAAAGGCTATGTGAAACCAGGCAGTATATTTTTGGGGGGCAGTTTGCAGGTTGTCTTCAATTTCGTCCATTGGCTTAAAGGTATAATTACACACCTCTAAAGTATCAGGTATAATATCACCTTCGTATTTTCCCGCAAATACGTGATCAAACTCATGTTCCGTAAGGCCGTTGCTAAAAGAGGTTTTGTAGGTAAAATCAAATATTTTTTGCAGGTTTGTTTCAAAGCCAAGTTCTTCCTTTAATCTTCGCCGGGCGGCAACAAGTGTTTCTTCTCCCGGCCGGGGGTGGCTGCAGCACGCATTCGACCATAAACCGCCGCTGTGGTATTTTGTTAATGCCCTTTGCTGCAAAAGCATGTCGCCTTTACTATTAAAAATAAAAACGCTGAACGCGCGGTGTAATAACGCCCTGGCGTGCGCCTCAAGCTTGTCTATTGTTCCAAATTCCTCATCCTGCTCATTCACCAGTATTACTTCTTCCATACATTAATATAACCCCAAATATGGGCATAGGTTAATAAAATTGCCTTTTTAAACCAACATTTCAACAGCCATGCTCAAAATAAACATTTTTTTTAAATGCCAGGGGCTGCAGCCGGTTTTTTAAATTTTTTGTGGTTTAAAACAACAGGTTGTTCTTACAAACCGGCGCTTTTGTGTAACCATATTAATACGTACGGAGGGGGTATTATGTACCGGGTTAGGGCGTGCAATTTTTTTTGTATTTGGTAATAAAAATAACAAAAGCATTTTGCGGTTCAAGCTATTTAAAAAGATTTCTGTTTAAAATTTGTTGAAATTATTACCCATTTTATGTTGTGCCCGCTGGTTTTAAAACCGTTCAATTTGCTCTTTTAGCAGCTTGCGCGCAAAATGGATCCTGCTTTTTATAGTGCCAAGCGGCTCAGAGAGTATATCCGCAATTTCGTGGTATTTAAAACCGTCAAAATACAGCATAAATGGCACTTTAAAAATGCCCGGCAGCTTAAAAATAGCCTTTTGCACGTCTTTCAGGTTTATGTTACCGATAGCATCGTTTACGGTAACAGCCTGCGTTGTGTTAATTAAAAAATCGTTCGATGTTGTGTCAAATATAGTGTGCTGCTTGCTTTTGCGCCTGTAACCATTAATAAAAATATTGCGCATTATGGTGTATAGCCACGCCTTTACATTGGTGCCCACTTTATACTTATCCTTATTGGCAAGGGCCCTGTACAGGGTTTCCTGGAACAGGTCTTTAGCGGCTTCGGTATCCCTCGTAAGCGTTATGGCAAAGGGTTTTAAAAACTCTGCATTGCTCATTAATACCTGGTTAAATTCAACAATAGCCATATTAAATTTAATAATTTTATGCCTTGGCAAAAGCGCTTTGGCAGGTTACAATTGTTGTTTTATAACTGAAAAAACAGGTTGTTTTTTGGTTAATGCTGGTATTATATCAAATATGATGCTTGTTTAAAGTATTTAAAACATTTTGTCACAAAATTTTCGTTTGGGTTATAGGAAATGTAAGGACCGCGGGTTGGGAGGGAGTACAATTTTGGGTGGAATTAAATTGATGACGCCTGCTCCATTACATCTGCCATAGAATGTTTAAAACTGATGTTATGGTAGGAATTTTTTTTGTGATGGGCCTGTATTTGGCCGGAAATAATAACCGGTGTATTGCCGCTTATATTGGCGAGAGAGGTAAGAAATTTATCGAAATTAAAATTGGGGGGCAACGAAATAAGATGGGTAAATATAAGATCGGGTAACTTTTGCTTTATAATAAAGCCAACATCGGTAATAGGGCTGTCTGCCCCCATGTAAAAAATATTAAGGCCGTGGCTTTTAAACAGGTAACATGCAAATAACAGCCCCAGCTCATGGTGCTCGCCTTCAGGCAGAAAAAGAAGGGCAGTTTTATTAGTATGCATGTAACTGTTAATGTTTTCAATGCCTACAATAAGTTTTTGCCTTATAATATTGCTTACCAGGTGCTCCTGCGCGGGTATAATATGGTTAGTAACCCATAAAATGCCCACTTTCTCAAGAAAGGGAAATATAACCTGCATAATAACCTTGTCAATGTCCTTATTTTTAATTTGATCATCCAGAATAACTTCAAAGGCGTTCATATCAAGGTCTATCATATTGCGCAAAAGATCGTTAACAATCTTTTCCTGCTGCGCCTCAGTTTGTACAAGGGTTAATATTTTGTCCTCAATTTCGCTGCTGGTCATCCTGTTAATATGCGATATCTTATATCCATACTTGTTAAGCAGGGCTATATTCAATAGTTTCTTTAGCTCATCGTTTGAATAATAGCGAATGTTGGTATCTGTTCGCTGGGGTTTTAAAAATGCATACCGCTGCTCCCAAATCCTTATGGTATGTGCCTTAATGCCACTTAAATTTTCAAGGTCTTTAATAGTAAATGCATTCATATTGTATATACAACAACCTTTTTTTCAAAAAAGTTTTAAATGTTATCTTAAAAAGTAACACTTATGTAATACTAACATTACACAAAACTCATACCTGTATTAAATTTAGAAAGAATGATTTAGTAAAATAGGTGGGTAAAATACAATAAGGGTGCCTTTAGGCAGGCAAAAAAGCTATACATGGTAATAAGCGCGGTACCAGCTGATAAACATTTTTATACCGTACTCAATAGAAGTTGCTGGCTTATAGCCAAGGTCGCTTTCAAGGTCTGAAACATCGGCGTAGGTTGAGGATACATCACCCGGCTGTATAGGCAAAAATTCTTTTTTGGCAATAACGCCCAATTCTTTTTCTGCCGCTCGTATAAAATCCATCAATTGCACGGGTGCGTTGTTGCCAATATTGTATACTTTGTAAGGTGCCGAGGATGAGGATGCATTTGATGTGCTTGCCTTCCACGCATTATCAGGCTTTGGTTTATTCATAGCAACCCGTACAATACCTTCAACAATATCGTCAATATAGGTAAAGTCGCGCTGCATATCGCCGTTGTTAAATATCTGTATAGGCTTGTCCTCAAGCATGGCTTTGGTAAACAGGAATAGGGCCATATCAGGCCGCCCCCAGGGGCCATAAACTGTAAAAAAGCGCAGCCCGGTTGTTGGCAACCCAAAAAGATGGCTATACGTGTGCGCCATTAATTCATTGCTTTTTTTGCTTGCGGCGTATAACGAAACAGGGTGGTCTACATTTTGGGCTGTTGAAAAAGGCACTGCGTCATTTAACCCATATACGCTGCTGCTGCTGGCGTAAACCAGGTGCCCGGCAGCATAGTGCCTGCAGCATTCAAGTATATTAATAAAGCCTATAATATTGCTGTTTATATAAGCCGAAGGGTTTACAAGGCTATACCTAACGCCTGCCTGGGCGGCAAGGTTTACAACTACATCAAATGTATGCTGTTTAAAAACCTGCTCAAGGTTTGGCTTATCTTCAAGCAGCAGGTTATAAAAGGTATAATTGCTGTGTTTGCTGCTTGTAACAGCTTTATTGTAAGCTATATCGTCTTTGCTGATTCCAGCAAAAGCAAGCCGGCTGTATTTAACTGTAACATCGTAATAATCGTTCACGCTGTCAACACCAACCAGCGTGTGTCCTTCGGCCAGCAACCGGTTAGTTAAGTGAAAGCCTATAAAGCCAGCCGTGCCGGTTACCAGGAACTTCATATTTTATTTATTGCAGGTTTGGTATAATTGCCTGAAACTATCTATTTCTTTTGTCTTTGAAAAATTTTCATGTGCAAAAACAGCAGCCTTCTTCCCCATTTCACTTCTCAGGTTGTTGTTCTCTACCAGCATTGCAAGCTTTTCGGTAAAAACAGCATCATTGCCCGGCGCAACTAAAAACCCGGTCTCATTATCAATAAAAGTATCCCGTACACCGCCCACGTTTGTTGCTACCACGGGCTTTCCGCAAAATTGTGCCTCAATAATTGATAAAGGGGTACCTTCGTTATGCGATGTAAGCATTATTATATCCAGCCCATACAAAGCCTTTGATACTTCCGGCAACCACGAAGTAAAAATAACTTGCGCTGCGTTATTTAAATTCCCCTCGCCGCACCACTGGATGTTAAGACGTGTAAGCTCGCCTTGAACAAATTGTTTTTCAACCCCGTCGCCAACAACAAAAAATTTAACCTCTGCGGTAGCGGTGGCAAGTATTGATGAGGCTATTTTTACAAATAACCCATAGTTTTTTATAGCTACAATTCTGCCAATAATACCTATTGCTACTACGTTTGCAGCCAACGAGTATTTTCGCCTGAATGCCATGCGCTTGCCTGCAGTTTCGTCATAAAATAATTTCTCTTCAATGCCCAGGCGTATTGTTTCAATTTTTCCTGGTGCTGCAATTTTATAAGTATTTGCCAGTTCAATTTTTTGCGTGGGGCTTATGGCAATAATTTTTGAAGTTATTTTTGCCATAGCCCTTTCATAAAACACTATGCTTTTAGAAAGAAAAGAATTAACGTAGGAGTGAAAATGATGCCCGTGAAATGTGTGGATTATGCAGGGCACCCCGTTTAAATATGCAGCAGTACGGCCAAAAAAACCCGATTTAAGGCCATGCGTATGCAATACCCCAGGCTTAAATTTTCTAATAGCGTGAAAAATGGAAAAAAAACTCAATATATCCCTTACGGGGTTAAATTTACGCCTGAAGTAAATAATTTTTTTTAAAGGAATATTTTTAAACGCCTCTAATAAAAAAAGCGCTTCCTGCTCATCTTTTTCAGGGCAGCCGTATAATACAAGAATATCAAAGTGCTCCTGCAAATGGTATATCAGCGGAATAGTATCTAAAGCCTGCCCGCCAATGACAAGGCGGTTAAGAATTACGAGAAGCTTTTTTTTAGTGGGAATCATTAAAAACGGGCAGGATTTTTACGGGTGCCGCCGACTTATATAAATGGAGCCTCAAACAATGATTAATTATTATTTTTATATAGCCGTTACAATTCTATTTTTTCTTTAACAGTTACCATATAATTAGTCAATACTTTTATTATTTTTAATTTGTTGAAGAATTTTTTTGTTGATCCTTTTTCTCTCTTTATCAAAAAACCAACCCCATTTGTTAAAATATCTTATTATATTAACGATATGTATCCATAAAAGCCGGGTGTTTTTGTACGATCCTCTCTCATGCACGTGTATTGCTTCAACAGTTGGGTAAAACATTGTTTTGGCTACTTTATATATACGGCGGCTAATGTCAATATCTTCCGAATACATAAAAAAATCCTCGTCAAAAAAACCTATTTTTTGAACGGTTTCAATGCGAAAAAACATGAAGCACCCGGAAAGATAAGGCACTTCCATCAGTTTGTTATAACCACTGTCATGCAGCTCAAAATGAGCCGTCTGTTTTTTTGTAAACCTTTCAGGTACAAACCGCCGTGCAATAAGGTCAAAAGGGGTAGGTATAAGCTTGCAAAGGTGCTGTATGCTGCCATCCGGGTATTTTATCTTTGGCATTACGTGCCCAACATCTGCATGGGTTTCCATATAATCATACAGGCCTTCAAGCGTTCCGGGATTAAACATGATATCCGGGTTTAAAACTGCATGGTATTTGGCAAAACCCAATGCTTTTCGCATGGCAATATTATGTCCCCCGCCATAGCCAATGTTGGCATTATTAAAAATATATTTAATTCGTTCATCTGTGGCCAAAACTTTCAAATCATCTGTTGGTGAATTGTCAATTAAAAAAAGTGTTTTTACAAGCCCGCACTCAAGCACTCCTTTAATTAAACCGGTTAGGTTGCCTGGCGAGTGCTTGTATAGAACTATTGAACAGGTTAGATTAGGGATACTTTTCATTTTTCTTTGTTATCGCATTAGTTTTTTTCTTCTCATAAGCATGGGCAGATATTTTATTAGCCTATACCTGAAGCTTATCTTTTGCAGGAGTGAGTATTTTGATTTTTCTCCAGTGATGGAAACATTATTCCCATGACGCCGGTATAAAATGAGCGCCTGCTTTATAAAAACTGGCTTAAAAAAAAGATTGCCTACAAAACCAAGCCAAATATCATGTAACGGCACATCTTCAGGAAAAGGCAATGCGATACCCAGCATTGATTTTTTAAAGGCCATGCAAGATCCTATATAAGTATTGCTTACAAGATTTTTAATTATACCTGCTCCACTATTTTTAAAACTGAAAAATGAATTTTTTATAACACGGCCCTCTGCATCGATAATTTTACAATCGCTAACGGCTAAATCATAAATCTTTAATGCTTCTGCCATAACCTTAACTTTTTCCGGCAGCCAGATATCATCTTGATCTGACAAAAAAATCATATCTCCTTGCGCATGCATTAAACCATTTTCAAAATTATCTTTTACGCTTTTTGTTTTTGCGTATTGCATTATTTTAACCCGCTCATCCTTTAATGCAGCAATGATATTTATGGTATTGTCAAACGATCCATTATCGGTTACAATAATTTCAGCATCGGCGCCTACTTGTGAAAGTATTGACTGCATTTGCTGGTAAATATATCTTTCGCCATTATACGTGGCTATCACTACTGATATACTCGGTGCTTTTTTCATCTTTTAAAACTCGCAAACATATTATGCTTACCAAAATAACATTAATGCCGATAGAATTAGTTAAGAACGGGTTTGATGCTGATTGGCAGTATACAAATATTGATGCTAGCAAAAATGGGCGGGCTTCTTTTTCATAACCGGCTTTTTTTGCATTAATATACAGCAGAGACAGGTATACAAATATACCGCCCCAAAACAGCAACCCAATTACGCCTTGCTTATAAAATATTTCAAGGTAGTTTATTTCCATATGGTTATCGCGAATAGGCACCCCCTCGCCAAAACCAGCGCCGATAAAAAAAATTACGGGGTCAACCCTTTGTTCAACCTGCTGTAACTGCAAAACGCGTATGCGGTCGCTCTCCTTTCTATTAAGTTTAGCAGTGCTGTTAAGCTGCGTTACCAAAAATGCACCGCCTATGCCGATTAAAATAAATACAAGGCTCTTCCAAAAATTCTTAAAAAATAAATTGAAAATAAAAGCTGCCAGTATAAGCGAAAATAAAAAGCCTCTTACAAAGGTTAAAACTATCGCTACCAGCAGCAGCAGCAGGCAAAAATATTTAACCAACTTATTTTCTTCGTTTCGGAAGAAAAATAGCCCCACGCACATGTATATAAACCCTTTATACCAAAAGCCTACCTCGCCGCGCCCCATAAATTCGGGAGACTGGGTTAGTATGTCATAAACGGTATTGAAGCTTATAATTTTTAAAAATATTAAGGCTAACAGCGCCAGGTATAAAACTGCTAATATTACGGAGGAAGCTTTGAAAATTTTTGAAACCTTATTTACATCTTTTTGTGTGTTGATAAATAATGAGTAAAATGGCAGCAATAAAAAAAATGACTGCATTAACAGGTTTTCGTACACAGTGGCATTGTTGCCATAATGCATAATGCCATTAACAGTTGCAATAGCAAGCAATGCCAGAAAAGCGGCTGTTATATAAGCTACTGTTTTACTTATTGTTTTTTTTTGCCAAAAACAGTACCCTGAAATTAGTAATGCAATTATAAAGTTTACCTTCCGCAACGTTAAGCCGCCCGCATGTATAAGGCCACCGGAGCCGCCTATACATACTTCCAGCAAAAAAGCAAGGAAATAAAACCTAAGCAGCGATTTTTTATTTTCTGAATAAACCGGCGCTAAGTACAAGGAACGATATTTTTTTATATTGAAAACTAAGTTTAAGCCCTCTTAATGCTGCCCACGCAAGGGGCAGGAAACTTTTTGTTTTGCGCGAAAATATTTTGGCTGCTGCTGCATAGATATTAAAGCGCGATAAAACTTTGTCAGCTTTTTTATCTGTAAATGTTGAAAGCTGATGACTTAATAAAACATCTGCCACACAAAATTGCCTGTTGCTTTTTTTAAACTTATAAAAAAAGTAATGGTCACTAAAATCTAACTGCAACTGTGTATCATAACCGCCAATTTTTTCAAACTCTTCTAAATTAACAGCAAGCCCGCTGTTTATTATAGAAAATGGCGCAGCAGTTTTAACCCCGGGCTGCATTTTTTTTATTGCAAATGCCCGCCCCAGTAAATATTTTGATGGCGAAATAATTTTTCTGCCGCTAATTACTATGGGGCAAAATAAGTTTATATCGCCATGGTTGTTAATATTAGCGAGCATTTTGGTAAAGTATTCCTCCGCTATACACGTATCCTGATCAAAAAAAAGCAGCATTTTTTTATTAAGCTCTTTAGCAAGCCGGGCGCTGTAATTATAAGCACCCGCCACCCCACTGTTTAAACCGTTGTGATGGTAATAAAAGGTGGCATTTGTACCGGTGGCCTTTATATTGCCTGCAATTTGTGGCTGAGGGCTATTGTCATAAACTAAAACTGAAAGATTTTCTTCGCCTGCAGTTCTACACAGTGTAGCAAAAGTTGTAGAGTCTGCCAGGTTTTGTTTATATAAAACTATGCAAACTAATAAATCACTATATAATATTTCTTCTCTCATTAGTAAATTATGCAATAACAATTGCGTGGCCGATCATAATTTTTAAAGTACGCACAACTCAAGACTTGGTTAAGGCAAAATAAGTGTATCATTTTATTTTTTGGTTATGATGCACCGTTTACAGATTGCCTGTTAAGCTACTGCCAACAGGCCGCAATATATATTTTAAACACCTTCTGTACATCAACAATAAAACCAAAAATTCAGTAATTATCATTGAAATTGCCGTACCATATTCTTTAAATAACATAGTTAAAATTAAAACTACCACCAATGATACGGAACCGCATAAAAGAATAATATCCCTAAATCCTTTTTTATCGCCAAATGCTAAAAGGCCGGCCTGCCCAAAAATACCTCCCATGCAAATTAATAGTGGGGCGATACTCATTAATTTCAACAGCGGTAACATATTATAATAGCTCGCGCCAAGAAAATTAATGATAATACTGCTGAAGAAAAACAACATAATGCACCCTCCTAGTAATATCAGCGATGCAACTATTGCTGTTTTTTTAAAAAGATGAATTGCCTTTGCCCGGTTGATAGTAACCAAATAGCTTATTTTAGGGTACACAGCCTGCGTTACGGGCAACAAAATTAAAGACGCTAAGGCCCTTGCTATTTTGTCGGATGTACTGTAATAAGCTATTGCTGTTTTTGATGAATAGAAGCTTAATATTATTACAAATGAAGAGGAGTAAATATTAATGGCAACATTTGATACAAAGACCGGCCAGCTTTCTTTTACCTCAATTAATATGCTTTTTATATTAAAGCGGTATAACTTTATTGGATAATAACGAAAAACAAAACAGAAAGAAATAATGCCCGAAATAACTATGCATGCTGATTGTATAATAGCTGAAATATAATAATCCCCTGGTTTTTTTACGAATATAAATGTTAGCGGCAAAATAAGTATGCGTATAGTTACATTTATAATCGTTACAAGCTTTACCCTTTCTACACCCTGAAAAAACCATATAGGCACAATGGCCAGGCCTATAACAGTTGAGAAGAAAATGTAAATAACTTCTTTAATAGCATAAAATTCTTTTACTGTATATATCAAAATAACGTTCAAAAAAAAGCAGATAACGCAAATAGACGCTTTTGCATACATTGTACCCCAAAAAATGCGGAACATTTCATCAACATTATTCCTGTTAACGGCAATACGCTGAACAGCACTTAAATTAAACCCAAAATCAACCAGCAAAGTAAAATATGCCGCTATGGCCTGGGCAAGGCTTATAATGCCAAATTTTTCCGGGCCAAGCGTTTTAAGCAGGTAAGGCAATAATAAAAGAGGGATTATAAAATTTAGGGCTTGTAATATAAACAGGTAACCAATGTTAAAAATTGTTGTGTTGCGTTTTGTTTTCATTAATAGCTAAGAAAAAAGGAGCCTGCCGGGCAGTTGTATATGCTACGCAACCGGCTGGCTTATTTTTTTTTGTTTTGATACCAAATAAATAATAACAATTGTGGCTAACATAAACGACCCTAAAATGCCATATACTATAAAGCTTGGCTTAAGCCGTTTAAGCGGAAGTTGCGGGTCATCTATCACCTGTACGAGAGGCGTTTCTTTCATTAAGTTAAACCTTGCCAGCTCAAGATTTTTAATAATCTCACCATATTCGGTGCCTAATACTGTTATATCCGTTTGCCTGCGCTGCACATTTACCAATGGCAATTGCAAGGCGGGGTTCATATTCTCATCCACCGCAGATGCCCTGGATGACAGGGCCTTATTATACTCTGTTTTGATAGAATCTGCTCTTTTTTCAATAAGGTCAACTATTTTTTGAGCGCGTTGTGTTTTTGTTTGTATATAAAGAGTAACAAGCTCATTTAATACCTGCTTTGAAAAAAGCAGCGAAAAATCCTCATTATTGCTAATACATGTTATTTTAAAAAAGTCGTTGTTATCTTCAATTTTCTCTATATCAATAACGCCGTTCTTAATATTCTTAACTGTAATTAGCAAAATGCTGTCCTGTAGCCGTGAAAAGTCCTCTTTTTTTTGGTTAACTGGAAACGAAAGCCCTTTTAATTTTTCATTTTTTTTAAACGCTTTTGCCATCCCGGTATTTTCCAGGTAGAAATTTAACAACCTGTCTTTTTTACCATTTATTTCAACAACTGCAAGCAAAGTGGAAATAATCATTTTATTTGAGCTTAACAACCCTACCATATTCCTGGCGCTAAAGGCATCGTTGCTCATGTTAAGGTTTATGCCAAATTGCGAAGCTAAGCCCGCAAGGCCGCCTGCAGCCTCCCTGCCATTATCTTCGGCTACAAACACCACCTCAGCCTGGTATTTGGGTGTTGATAAATAGGCTATAAGCGCACCCGCTATGCCACCGGCCAGGCCGGCCAAAACTATTATAATAAACTTTTTTATTATTAAACGGGCCAAAAATTTTACCTGCCTTGCTAAATCGGTAAATGTTATTTCATCACGCATCTTTGCAAATCATTATTTTAAATTATTTATCAGCGCCAATACCACTGACATTATCCCTACCGCTGCAGATGTAATACCTATAGTTTCAGCGGTACTTATGCCTGCCCGTTCTGGTTTTTTAGGTACAAAAATATCATCTCCCGAAAGAATCTCCGGGTAACTCTTAAAAAACAGGAAGTGTTTTACCCTGCGGGCATTGCCGTTGGCGCCTATAACAAACGCCTTTCGCCGCTGGGCGTTACTTGTAAAACCGCCGGCCATATCTACATAAGCTTTCAAATTCATTCCCTGCTGAAATGCAAACTGTGTTGGAAACAAAACCTCGCCCCTTACTTTTATTGCCTGGTTCTTTTTGGGTACAAAAATTAAATCGCCGTCTTCTACAATCAGGTCGTTTGTTATTCCCTGGTGGGCCATTACCTCCTGCAGGTTTATGCCAATCAGATCGTAAGGCTTAACTGCTTCTTTCGACAGAGAATCCGAAATAGTTGAATCCCTCCGGGTTGTAGATAACTTACTTATGTTTTGTGTTTTTATTACTGACTGGCTATCGATCCTGTTTATTCTTTTAAGAGATGCCCCCGATGGGTCGGCTGTGTTTTTAAAGCCACCTGCACGTTTAATTATGTCGCTAAGCTTTTCATCGTTTGCGTTTATTACATACTCGCCGGGGTACATTACCTCGCCTTCAATTTTAATTGTTTTTTGTGTAAAGTAACCGGGGTTGTTATGTACAATAATCACATCAAATGGCTGCAGGTAAAAATTATCCCGGTTGTAAAGCAGGTCCTTCTCAGCAGACACCTGCTCAATTTTCGCGATCTGTGTTGAAGTATCGTTTACATTACCGTTTGTTACGCGCCTGGCAACTTCTATATTCTTTCCGGTAGCAGCATCGGTAAACCCGCCTGCTTCAAAAATAATATCCTTTATTGCCGTACTATCTTTGTAATCGTATGTTCCTGGAAACCTAACCTGGCCCCTTATCTCTACCGTCCATTTATTTCTAAGGTCAGATATTGAAGATATCGTTACCTTATCCTCACGTTTAAGGGGTATATCGGGTTGTGTTCCATTTAAAATATTTGTCACGTCAAATGAAACTATACTAACCTGCAGGTTATCTTCAAGCCGGGTTATAATGCCACGGTTTAAAAATGCATCTTCTCTTAAGCCGTCTGCCTTTAAAATTAATTGCTTTACCGTAAGGCCGTTGGTTAGTTCAAAAACACCCGGGCGCATTATAGCACCTTCAATACTTATGCGGTTTGTAAACCGGTTAATTACTTTTCCAACATCAACAGAATCGCTGCCCTTTGGAATGTAGCTGCTAAAATCTTTGCTGTCAACATCCGCAACTTGCTTTTCTTTATCAGTAAGCTGTGTTATTTTAACGGATGACCGATAGGCAGAATCGGTAAACCCTCCCGCATAGTCTAATAACTGCTGCAGGTTTTCCTGTGGAACAGTTTCAAAAATGCCCGGCCGCTTAACCTGTCCGCCCAATATTACCCTTGTTTTATAAAACGGTATGTGAATAATATCCTGGTCCATTAACCTTACATTATCTTCTGCATTGCCGTTAACAAGCACCTTATAGAGGTCAATGGTTTTAATTACCTTATTATTACGTACCAGCTCAATGTTCCTGTAACTGCCATTTTTATTAGGGCCGCCGCAAAGGAATAAGGCATTAAAAACAGGCGTTAATGACGAAACTGTATAAGTTGCGGGCCTTTTGGCCTGGCCTATTACACTTATTTGTATACTGCGAATGTTACCTAATGTTACCTGTACATTGGTACCGCCGGTTGCGATGGCGCGGTAAATAGTTGACGCAAACCTTGATCTAATTTTTGCGGTTGCCTGTTCAATGGTTAAGCCTGCCACAAAAATGGGCCCCACATTAGTTATAGCTATGTTGCCATCAGGGGTTACTTTAGGGTTATATGTTTGTTCGCTTTCGCCGTAAACTTCAATTACCAGTTGATCGCCCGGCCCCACTATATAATTTACAGGCGTGGCTATATGCAGGTTGGGTTCAAATGTTAAGGATGATGATGTAAATAACTCCGATCCAAATATTCGCGTGTCCACCTCTTCCTCCCGCGTCAAATGCCTCGTTCTGTCTTCCGTCCGGTCACTCATTCCTGATGAATCTGTAAGGCGGTTACCCTGGTTGGTTTGCGTGGTTTGTTGTTGATTACCGGAGTTTAGCTTTTGCGAATCTTTAAGAACCTGTATCCTTTGCTGCAGCTTGGTAATTTCGTCCTGTGGCATACCTCTTGAAGCTGCAATTTGATATGCCTGGTCCAAAGAAATATTTGATTGCTGAAGCTTTTGGTAATAATAAATAATGTCGTTATCACTCAATTGATCAACATGTACCTGTCTTAAGTCGCTGTTTAAGAGATTGGATTGGGCGAACAAAATGGTTGAAATAAGCAAAAAACAAAAAAATAATATTACTTTTTTCATGTATTACAGTTAAAAGTAAAAACAGCGTTTACCAGGTAATTAAGTAAAGCTCCGCCACCTGGCACACATACTTTAAAAAATGCACCGGCTTCAATATTTTTTTTGAACCGGTGCTGATTATTTATCAAAATTGCTCAAAGTTGTCGTTCCAGTATTTTACTACGGGCTGCAAATATCACTAAGCCAGCATGTTATTTTAACCTGCCCGGGCATCTTCACAAATCCTTAATAATATTGCCCTAAGGGGCAAATATAGGTATTTTGATATGTGTTAAATACTTGTTTAGCAACCTTTGGTTAAATAGAACATGTATAAACGTGCTGCGGTTGCCTTTGCTCTGCATCCGTTGTTATTTACGTTAATTTAGTACTTTTAGTATTTCACCACCTTTCAAACGTAATATGAAAGAAAGATATTACTCGCTTGACGTTTTTCGTGGTGCAACCGTTGCATTAATGATATTGGTTAATAACCAGGCAGGGCCAACTTACACCCCGCTTGACCATGCACCATGGCACGGTTGTACACCCACTGACCTGGTGTTTCCTTTCTTTTTATTTGCGGTAGGCAATGCTATGGCTTTTGTTATGCCCCGCCTGCACCAGGGTGGTGCCAATGCATTTTTAAGTAAAGTAGTAAGAAGAACATTGCTTATTTTTTTGATAGGCTTTTTTCTTAACTGGTGCCCCTTTTTAATGTGGCAACATGATAAACTGGTTTTCAGGCCATGGGAGTGGACGGATGATGGCGGCGTTGTGCATGGGGTAAGAATATTAGGAGTGTTGCAGCGTATAGCGATATGTTACTTTTTTGCATCGCTTATTGTTTACTTTTTTAAGGCCAAAAATGTTTATATAATAAGCATTATTATTTTGCTGCTATATTGGTTGTTGTGCTGGTGGCTGGGTACACCGGGTGAACAATATACCCTTTCAGGTTATTTTGGTATTGGGGTAGATAAAGCCATTTTGCACGAACCGCACATGTACCATGGCGAAGGTGTAGCCTTTGACCCTGAAGGAATAACAAGCAACCTTAGCGCTATTGTGCAGGTAATAGGCGGCTATTTTGTGGGCCGCTATATTCAGCAAAAAGGTAAAACCTTTGAAATGCTGAGTAATTTGTTTGCTGTGGCTGTGGTGCTGGTATTTATTGGCTTTTGCTGGGACCTGGCCTTCCCAATCAACAAAAAAATATGGACAAGCAGCTATGTAATTTACACCACAGGCCTTGCCATGCTTACCCTGGGAGCTGCTATTTATTTTATTGAGTTTAAAAATGCACGGGGCGCCTGGAGCAAGTTTTTTGATGTATTTGGAAAAAACCCGCTGTTTATCTTTTTCCTGAGTGGCTTTTTGCCGCGTGTGCTGGGGCTGATAAGAATAAACAACGGGGTTAACAGCGCAGGCGTTATGCGGCATACATCGCCTTTCGGGTGGTTTTATACAAACATTTGCCAACCTATTTTTAGCGACGAACGCAACGCATCGTTAACCTACGCTATAACCCTTATACTTTTTTACTGGCTGATTGTATATTTTTTAGACAGGAAGAAGATTTATATACGGGTATAACCCCCCATCCCCTAAGGAGAAGTTTATAAACCTGCTGATAAATGTGCTATAGCACATAAAAAAAGCCATGGTGATAACGTGGCTTTTCTTTTATTTAAATCGGGTGAGTCAGAAAAATCAGGCTAAAATCGTGGTTAGTGGTGGCCCTTCGCTTCATAAATCGCATCCAATAAACCATTGCTTGTAACATCATTACCCAATTCCCAAAACATGATACCATTTAAATGATGGTGAATAGCATATTTTGTTTTTAAGGCGAGTGAGCGTTTGTCATCAAACGTTATTACCTGCTTTAATGCTTTGTTGTAGCCATAAGGCGCTTTGGCTATATCGTCCCAGTAAAAAACAAAACCGAGCTTTTCCAATGAATCTTTGTTGAAGTGGTTGTAGTCAACGCCATGGTCAAATTTACCCGGTTGGTATAAGCCTTTGTTGGCATCAACATCCACATCAAATATTCTTGCATAAAATGCAGCGCCGATAACAAGTTTGTTTACCGGGAAATGAATAGAATCAAGATACCTAACTGCATGGTCAACTGACTCCACTTGCTGCGGCGTTGAATACAAAGGAGTATGGTGGCCTGTTACTTTGCTAAAGCCATGTACAAGGTCGTAGGTCATCAAATTAACCTTATCAACCAGGGGCACAATCTTATCCCACTCAATTGATTGCTGCAGGTAACTGGTAAACCCACCTGCGGCAAAACTTATTTCGTATTTAGTGCCCAATGCATCTCTTAGTGCCTGTAATAATGCCGTAAAATTCTGTTTATCCTCCGGCACAAAACGGTGCCCGGGAAAGCCTGGGATGGCGGGATATTCCCAGTCCAGGTCAATGCCATCCGTACCAAAATATTGTGATGTATGTAAAACAGATGCAGCAAATTGTTTCCTGCCTTCATCAGTAGAAAAAACCTCTGAGCAAGGCCCGCAACCACCCCAGCCACCCATTGATAAAATAATTTTAAGCGATGGGTTTCTTTTTTTAAGTGATACAAGATGCTTTATGGTAGCGCTGTCCCTTTTATTATGCACACTTATTTCATTACCCTTTAAATGGGTGAAGCTGTAAATTATATGTGTAAGCTTTTCAATGGGATAGGCATCAATATGGGCTGAGTCGCCGGCGTAATAGGCTATAACGGTTATATTGTTTGCACTGGATGATTGCTGAGTAAACGCGTTACTGGAAAATGAAAGCAGAAAAAATGCTGGTATTAGTTTTTTCATTACCAAAAGAAAGATTTACTGTTTGTAGCTTAAAACTGTTAAATGCTTTAATGTAAAGCCATGCAAAGTTATGCCTTACGCCAATAGACCTGCTTCAAAAGATTAGTGCTGTGTTTGGGCTGCGGGGTAATTTTACCATGCGTTTTGCCAAATATTAAACAAAATATCGCTGGCAACTTAACAAACTGTATTTTTTTTACCAGTTGTTAAATGATGCATTTGTTAATGTAAAACCAGGTTAGCTTGCTTAAAACGCCATATATGAAAAAGCTATTGATTGCTTTACTATTTTCAGGGTGTGCAGTTACCCTGTTTGCCCAGCCAAAAGCTTACATTAAGTTAGACGAAGGCAATGTTAACGATGAAGGGTTAAAAAACAATAAACCCGGTTATATTGAAGTTTTTAAATTTTCATTTGAGCACAATGCCACTGATGTGGTAAATAACCAGCAACACAGCACCAGCGAGGTTGCAGACGGCAGGAGGAAAATGGGGGTTTTAACCGTTGTTAAAAGCATGAATAACTCGGGTGAATTGCTTAATAACGCGTTCGTTTCAAAAAAGCCTATCAGCAGCCTGGTGCTGGAAGTTTTTAAAGCCGGTGCGGATATTAACGGTAAACCGATGATGGTTTTTACGCTTAGAAAGGTGCTGATAACTAAAATAAATCTTAACTATAAAGGTAGTAACAGTGAAAATAATGGCAGGCGGGAAGAAATTACTTTTGATTATGAAGCAATTACCTATAAGCACGAGTAAAAGTAACGTGCGGCACAAATACAGGCAGCTTTTTTAGCCAGGTTATGGCCCAGGCATAAAATATAAATGCTATTTTAAGTAACAGGGTGGGGGAGTTTATATAAATTGCTGTTTAGTATTTATATAAAAACCGCCCCGTTAATATAGCTATGAAACCTTTAACTGCCTTTTTAAAAAAGCCTGTTCTGCCATATTGCCTTGTTGTTGTGGCAGTTTTTTTAAGTTATGTTAATGCCCATAACCAATTGCAGGACCTTATGTTCAGCGATCTTGGGCCACGGGTTACTTCAGCAACCGCTTTGGCACACAAACAGCCAGCCTATTTTGAGATAGAAGCAAACTTACCTGTTGACAGTTTAAAAAATTTGAATGGTTGCACTATAACACCGTTTGTTATTTTGCTAAATTATTCGTTACCGCATTTTTCAACCTGCAGCATCAAGGAAATATGGCTTGTGGGGCAATTCCTGCTGTTCGTTGCATGTGGTATACTAACCATTGCTTTTACAAATAACCCCGGCAGAAGATATTTACAATGCTTTAGTTTTATTATTTTTTTTGTTTGCTCGCGGTATTGGGCCATTCATATTTATGCAGGGCAAATACATATACTGTATGCGTTTTTATTCTTTTTACTGTATGCTTTAAAAGCGCGACAAAAAGAATTTTTGTTTGGTGTAACACTTGCTTTTGCAATAGCCTGCAGGCCGCTTTTTTTTCCATCAGTTTTTATTGTACTTATATGGTACAATAAAAAAGCGTTGTACGGCCTGTTATGTGCCGCTGCATTTTTAGCATTGTTAACTGTTGTTACTGGCACCGTGCCTTACTGGTTTGAGTATTTACGCGCCATGCGCTTATCCTCGTTAGAAATGCCTGCTGTTACACACCCCGAAATTGAATTTAAACGGCCTGAAACGTACTTTCCACCATGTACAACTGCGCAAAGCCGGGGCTGGATTATTAGTGACATAAACAAACAAATGGAAAATATCGGCAGGGCAGGCGGGCTGCTTAAACCTTTGCAAACATACCTTTTAGAGAAAAATATCTTAATAACAAATACCCTTATATTTTCCGGTATTGCATTCGCGGCTTCTGCGATCGTCACCTTTTTTCTCAAAGTAAAAAACAAGGCTATCGGCGCTGATAAGTTTGTTTTCCTATTGTTTGTAATGTATATTTTGAGTGAAATTTGTACCCCGGCGCCGCGCGGCCCTTACAACTATGTTCTTTGGCTGTTTGGTGCATTTATGATAATATCGAGAGGGAATTTTTCTTCTATAGTGCTTTTACTTATCGGGCTATCGTTAAACCATGATCATCCATATATACACCATGGAAGGGAGTGGGGCGAAGGCTTAATGCTGCTGGCAGGCTTCTTGTTTCTATTTGGGAAACGTGGTGCCGGCGAAGCTGCAAACACAACTACTGTAAATAGCTTTCGGCCAACAGCAGGATAAGTTTAAATTATCTCAATAAGCCCCTGCTTCCTGTCTGAAAATGCAATATAGTTATACGAACCTTCAGGTAATTCCTCCTGCAGCGCTTTCAATTCATGGTCTTTCCATGAAGTATACGAGTGCAGCTCATCAAACAGCACAAGGCTGTTTTAACCAGCCTGCTTTTACAAAGCTGCAAAATAACCTTGGCAGCAGAATATATATCTGTATCAATATGGATAAAAGCAATTTTTTTACCCGGGTTTTGCTCCAGGAAAAGGGGAAGTGTATCCTGTATCAGGCCTTTTATAAGCGTAACATTGCTGTTAACTTTTGGAAACTGGCCTTGCATACTAAACTGGCCTTTTTCAATATTCCAGCCACGCCATTCTTCTGGCATGCCTTCAAAAGTATCAAAGCCGTAAAAGGGTTGCGTGGTATTTGCAGATAAAAAATTTATAGAGGTACCAGTGTGTACGCCAAACTCAAAAAAAAGCAGCTCTGGCTGGCCGTCAAACCTACCCAGGCATTTTGACACATAGCCGTACATGCGCCTTTTATCACCAAACAACAGGCAGTTACTGATGTGTTTTTTGATGAACTCGGCAGATTCATCAACAGATTGTTTATGCAACACCTGTGAAACACCGTAGGTATCATATTTATCTTCTGTAACCCTTTCAAAACGCAGTTCGGCAATCTTTTCACCAAAGATCGCCGCAGTTTTTCTTATAAAAGACTTGAACATTTTTTGAGCTGGTTTTTAAAGTTATACGGCCGTGACCAAAAATATACGAAAATCATATCAGTTCCAAACAGGGGTTTTTATTAATACAGGTTACTGCGATAACGACAAGGTGCACAAACAAAAAACCTGCTCCAAACAGAGCAGGTTTATCTTTTAAAAGCCAGTTTTATAAGTTTTATGCTTTATACTTCGCAAACTTTCTTCTTATAATATTTAATGCGCCGCCTGCCTTAAACCACTCTATCTGCTGTTCATTATAGGTGTGGTTGGCTGTAAAAGCATCGGTACCGCCATCTTTATGGTGCAGCACAATGGTTAATGGCTTGCCGGGTATAAAATCAGTAAGGCCGATAATATCAATAATATCGTCCTCTTGTACCTTATCATAATCTTCCTTATTTGCAAATGTAAGCGCCAGCATACCCTGTTTTTTCAGGTTGGTTTCGTGTATGCGCGCAAAGCTTTTTACCAGTATCGCGCGTACGCCGAGGTGGCGCGGTTCCATGGCTGCATGCTCGCGGCTGCTGCCTTCACCATAGTTTTCATCACCTACCACCACACTGCCAATGCCTGCGGCTTTGTAAGCACGTTGTGTTGCAGGTACGGGGCCATATTCGCCTGTAAGCTCATTTTTAACGCTGTCTGTCTTCTCGTTAAAATAGTTTACAGCACCTATAAGCATGTTGTTGCTTATGTTATCCAAATGGCCGCGGAATTTTAACCACGGGCCAGCCATTGAAATATGGTCAGTAGTACATTTACCCTTGGCTTTTATAAGCAGGTATAGCCCTTTTACGTCGGTACCTTCCCATGCGGAAAATGGCTCAAGCAATTGCAGCCGCTGGCTGTCTGGTGATACAGATACAGTTATTTTACTGCCATCTTCAGCAGGCGGCTGAAAGCCGGGATCATCTACCGCAAAACCTGCAGGTGGCAATTCAAAGCCTGTTGGTTCATCCAGCATTACTTCTTCGCCTTTTTCATTCTTCAGTTTATCGGTAAGCGGGTTAAACGTAAGGTCACCAGCTATTGCAAAGGCTGTAACAACTTCAGGTGAGGCTACAAAAGCATGTGTTCCGCTAAAGCCGTCATTCCGTTTTGCAAAGTTGCGGTTGAAAGATGTGATGATGGAGTTTTTGCGCTTGGGGTCATCAATATGCCTTGCCCATTGCCCGATACAGGGGCCGCATGCATTTGCCAGTACCACGCCACCCATTTTATCGAATGTGTTAAGAAAACCATCTCTTTCTATTGTAAAACGCACCTGTTCGCTGCCCGGTGTAATTGTAAATTCAGCTTTTGTTTTCAATCCTTTGTCCGTAGCCTGTTTTGCCAGTGATGCAGAACGGCTTATGTCTTCGTAAGAAGAATTGGTGCAGCTGCCTATCAAAGCTACTTCAAGTTTTTCTGGCCAGTTGTTGGCCCTAACCGCTTCAGCAAACTTGCTTATTGGCCATGCAAGGTCTGGCGTAAATGGGCCGTTAACATAAGGCTCCAGTTCATCAAGGTTAACTTCTATAAGCTGGTCGTAATATTTCTCCGGGTTGGCGTACACATCTTCATCAGGGCGCAGGTAATCTTTAACGGCATCCGCCAGCGCAGCTACATCGGCACGTTCGGTGCTGCTAAGGTAGGCGCTCATCTTTTCGTCATAGGCAAACAGGCTGCAGGTTGCACCTATTTCGGCGCCCATATTACAGATCGTGCCCTTACCGGTAGCGCTAAGGCTGTCAGCACCTTCCCCAAAATATTCAACAATAGCGCCGGTACCACCTTTAACGGTTAATATACCAGCTACTTTTAAAATAATATCTTTTGCACTTGTCCAGCCGCTCATTTTGCCGGTAAGCTTAATACCAATCAGTTTGGGCCATTTAAGTTCCCAGGGCAAGCCTGCCATAACATCGCAGGCATCAGCGCCGCCAACACCAATAGCAATCATACCAAGGCCGCCCGCATTTGGTGTATGGCTGTCAGTACCAATCATCATACCACCGGGAAAAGCATAGTTTTCCAAAACAACCTGGTGTATAATACCTGCACCAGGTTTCCAAAACCCAATGCCGTATTTATTTGAAACGGATGCGAGAAAGTCGTACACTTCTTTATTAGCTGCAAGGGCGGTATCAAGGTCTTCTTTCGCGCCGCTTTTAGCCTGTATCAGGTGGTCGCAGTGTACCGTAGAAGGCACTGCAACTTTTGGCCTGCCTGCCTGCATAAACTGCAACAACGCCATTTGGGCGGTAGCATCCTGCATGGCCACACGGTCAGGGGCAAAGTCAACGTAAGTTTTAGCTCTTTCAAAATTGTTAAGGGGCTGGTCGGCATGTAAATGGGAGAATAATATCTTTTCTGCCAGCGTTAAAGACCTTCCCAGTGTTTTGCGCGCTGCTTCAGTTTTGGCTGGCAGCCCTGCGTAAACACGTTTAATCATTTCAATATCAAATGCCATAAAATAGAATTTATTTAAACAAAGAATGAGTAAATAAGACTGGTGATCCTGCGGAGCGTATAAAAATACAGCGCTGCAAAGGTACGTTAAAACAAAATTTTTAGAAAAACTGTTTGTATTAATCTTGCGTATTTTTTATATTGCAGCATGAATAAGTTACGCCAGTTTATAGAATGGCAGGCCTTTGGGGTTTGCAGTGCTATAGGGCAGCGCTTAGGTGTTGCCACCACCCGCATTAGAATGTGGTTTATTTATATCTCCTTTCTTACCATCGGTTCCCCCGTAATTATTTACATGATAATGGCTTTTTGGCTGAATATAAAAAAATACATACTTTCAGCAAAGCGTAACCCGCTGAAGTACCTATAAAATCCAATCGTGATCAAGATTGAATATAACCTAACCAGCTATGAAGACTTGCTGCGGGACATTGCGCGTGTAATGCAGCAAAGAATTACCGATAACTCAATTATTTTTAACGAAGATGTGGCCGAAGGCAGCATAAGGCTGCTTAAATTACCTAACGGCCTGCAAATGCTTATTTACGATTATATCCCCGGCCAGGACGTGCTTTTTTTTAAAAGAAAAGCAGCCACCGAACTTTTTTCGTTCAGGATAGATGATATTGCCGGCAGTGCGGGCACAGCCAAATCCTCCATTTTTTTTGGCACTACCACCAACGAATGGTACCACCTTGCATCGGCCAACGTGCACCAAAAAAGCATTAATATAATGCTTACCAAAGATTGGCTGCAGCGCATGCTTGGGCGTGAGGAAATGGGCGATACCATACTAAACTTTATATCGCTAAAAACCCCTGCTTACCATTACGAACTGCTGGATGTGGAATACCGCCGAATGGCTAACGAAATGACCGACCCGGATATACATAAAGACTTTGAAGGCCTTGTTGTGCAAAACAGGGCGATGCTTATAATGGAACGATTTTTTACAAAGCTGAGCAAAAAAATAAGTGATGTACATGTAGACCTGAAACTTAACGCTGAGGAAATTGTGCGGTTAAAACTTGTTGAGCAGGCGCTGGTAAACGATTTTTCGATGCAGCCGCCGGGTATTAACCAGCTATCGCGCATTGCTGCAATGAGCCCAAGCAAGCTGAAAATATTGTTTAAGAAAATGTATGGACTGCCTGTGTATCAATATTTTCAAAAAAAGCGGATGAATAAAGCAAAGGCCATGCTTTTATCAAAAAAATATACCTTGCAGCAAATAACTAACGAGTTAGGTTACAATAGCGTGAACGACTTTTCAAAAACATTTAAAAAAACATTTGACCAGCTACCGGCTGAAATTTAATATCCCTAAAGCTAAAATTAAAGATTGTTAGAGCTGAGATATAGCGATAGTGTGTACACCGACTTTATACAAACCTGTGCACGGCTGTTTAATACCAAAGCAGAGCAAAATTATTTATCTATACCCGACAATTATGGCTCTGGCTATATGACGTCGTATATGCTGCCGGAAGGCATAAGCATAATGCTTGGCGATACTGTTTTTAAGGATGACCTGTACCTGTACCGCTCCCCATCACCCAACCACCAGTTTTTTGTACTGCAGTTTAATGAAACATTTGTAACCAGCGAGAGGCGCACTGAAAAATTGCTGGATAAGGAAGTTGAAACAGTACAGCAAAATATGGTGTTGCTTACCAACAGCCTTATACAATCAAAATTTCTTCTGCCGGCCGGCACTCGCGTGCGTACGGTTAAGCTTATTTTTGAAAAGCAGCACCTGCTTAATTTATTGCAGCACGAAGTGGTTGATAAATTTGTTGCCAGCTATTTTTCACAAATGGTAAAAAAAATAACTACTGAGCCGATTGACGCGGGGTACAGACTTTTACTGAATGATGTTTTAAAAAATAATGACGAACACCCCCTTAAGTTTACTTTTATACAAAACCGGGTATTGCTGCTGCTTGAACGGTTTTTGATCCATTTTACTGAAAGGATGAAAACTAGTGAAGGCGGCTTCAGGCTTAAGGATGAGGAAGTGAGCAGACTTATAAAAGTGGAAAGCCTGTTGATAAGGGATTTTTCAGTACCACCGCCCACCATAAATGAACTTAGCAGAATTTCAACAATGAGCCCCACAAAGCTTAAAAAAGATTTTAAAGCTATGTACGGGTTGCCCTTATATGAATATTTTCAAAAAAACAGGATGATGCGCGCAAAAGACCTTTTAATGGAAGAAAAATATGCCATTAAAGAGGTTGGAATGATGGTTGGTTACAGCAACCTGGGGCATTTTGCAGCAAGCTTTAAAAAAGAATTTGGCGTGCTGCCCAGCGAGTTATTTATTGAGGAAGGGCGGGGTGACGTATAAAAGAACAACGAAAGGAAATGCTGCTGCTATATCAGCTTATGCTCGTATGCGTATTTTATAAGCCCTATAACACTGTTTGTTTTTGTTTTACGAAAGATATTTTTGCGGTGGGTTTCTACGGTGCGCTCGCTTATAAACAGCTTGTCGGCTATTTCTTTATTCGACATTTCTTTTTCAATAAGGCCTACTATCTCTACTTCGCGCTGGGTTAGGTGTGTCTCTTCATTTTCGCGCCTTACGTTACTAAACTTTGTTAATTCATCCAGCACCTGGTCGCTAAAATATATACCACCACCGGCTATTTTTTTAATAGCGTGTGCAAGTTCTTCCTTCCCAATATTTTTAAGTACATAACCGGCAATATCAGCGTTGTTTATCATTTCATTCACTGTGTCGCCCTGCCCGCTCATGCTTAAGGCCAAAATTTTTATGGCCGGGTATTGTTGCCTTACTTTGGCCGCCAGTTGACGCCCGTTCATTTCGGGCATCATTATATCGGTAAGCAAAATGTCAACGGGGTGTTTTTGCAGCAGGTCAAGCATGTTTATAGCAGATGTGGTACGGGCCACAATTGTAAATGCATCGTAACCTTCCAGCAATGATGAAATGCCGTCTATTACAATTTGATGGTCGTCAACTATGGCAAGTTTTATTTTCTCCATTTCAACATAGGGGGTAGTAATGTTAACGTGAAATTACAAATTTTATGATAGCGGAACATAAATAGCTACTACAGTGCCTTTGCCCGGGGCCGAATCCCATTCCACGGTACCTTTAAGATAGTTTATACGGCTTTGGATATTTTTTAAGCCAATGCCTTCAAAAACCCTGCGTGTATCAAACCCTTTACCGTTGTCCTCAATAGTAACATTTATATTTTTTCCGTCTTTTGATACAGTTATTTCCAGGATCAACGATATATCAAGCTTACTTGCTTCGGCATGTTTTATTACATTGTTTACGCATTCCTGTATAACCCGGTACAATACTGTTTCAACACTTGAATCTAATTTTTCGCTCAGCCCCTCTGCGTGCAAGGTTATGCGGATGACCTTTTTATCAATCTTATCAATAAACTCGCGTACCGCCAAAGCCAGGCCCGCTTTTAATAACGCGTTGGGCATCATGTTGTGCGAAACGGTGCGTACCTCGTTGCAACTGTCATCAATAAGGCCAAGCACTGTGTTAAATTTATCTTTTTGCTCTGCAGATACAAATTGTATCTCGTCTTCTATCGACGATAAATTCATTCTCGCCGCGCTCATCATTTGGCCCACCCCGTCGTGCAGCTCGGCAGCTATGCGTTTGCGTTCAGTTTCTTCGGCGGTTAAAACAGCCCTTGTTGCAAGATCTTGCTGGCGTACAATTTCAGCCTGCAGTTTCGCCTGTTGTTTTAAGCGATAACGCCTGTAAGATGAATAGCCAAGCATACCGCCCAATAATAACAACCCCGATGTAGCCCATAAAAAATAATTACGTTTACTTATCTGGAATTTTTGCCGCTGTATGGTTTCTTCTTTTTCAGCGGTCTCGTATTTGGCAGAAAGTTCTTCAACCTGCTTTGCAGATTCAAGCCGAAAAACAGAATCTTTAATTGCAGTGGCCTGTTTGTAATAGTCAAACGCGGCTTTAAAATCATTTTGTTTGTAAGCTACGCCTGACAATTGCTGCAGGTTTGATGAAACAAAGTCGGGGTAGTGCATATTGCGTACATAATTATTACTCGCCGTGTAGCTTTCTTTTGCTTTGTTGTATTGGCCTTCAGCCTGGTAAACATCACCAAAATCGGAGTACGACAAAGCGATAGCGAATGAATCTTTTAAGTGTTGCCTGATGGCGAGCGATTGCCTGGCAAAGTTTTCTGCAAGGCTGTATTTTTTTTGCTGGTTGTAAATGCCCGCGATAAAACTTAACGCATAGGCAATGCCCGTTGAGTCGTTTATTTTTTTCTTTAACTCCAGCGATTTGTTATAATACTGTAAAGCATCATCCGGCTTATTTTCAAATTCATATACAACCCCGCACTCATTATACATGCTTGAAAGATTATCATAATCATTAAGCGACTCATATATATTTATTGCCTTGCCATAAAAATTTAGGGCCCTGGGGTAAGCACCCGTTTTGCGGTACAGCTTTGCGAGGCCGTTATATGTTGCGGCGAGCGGCTTAAGCGCGCCGGCGGATTGCAGCACGCCCACTGACTTGTAGTAATAGCCTGCGGCACTGTCAAATAAGCCTTTAAAATAAAAGGCTGAGCCGATATTGTTATAGAAGATGCCTTTTTTTATTACATCATTTTTTTTAACAGCAAGATCAAACCCCTTTTTTGCGTAATAAAGGTTGCTGTCAAAATTTTTTAAACTGAAAGTGGTGGCAAGCTGCATATAAGCCAGCATTACAACAGAATCGTTTGTGGAGGTTTTTAGCATGCTTTCAAGGCTGTCTGTTTCCTTTTGCTGTGCCAGCAATTTGCAGCAGGGTAGCAGCAACAGAAACCATATATATAGTGCTTTAAGCATGCTTTACCACAAATATTTACAGGGGAACATAAATAGCTACAACCGTGCCTTTACCCGGCGCCGAATCCCACTCCACAGTACCTTTCAGGTAATTAATGCGGCTTTGTATATTTTTTAAACCAATGCCTTCAAAATTGCTTTTATTGCGGGCATCAAAGCCACGGCCATTATCTTCAATAACGGCGTGCACGCCTTCTTCGTCTTTAATTAACGATATATCAAGCCTGCCGGCTGCAGCGTGTTTTATAACATTGTTTACACATTCCTGTATAACCCTGTATAGCACTGTTTCAATGTTTGAATCAATTTTTTCATTCAAGCCTTCGGAGTGCAGGCTTATATGAATAACTGCTTCATCGATCTTGTCAATAAATTCGCGCACCGCTAAGGCTAAACCCGCTTTTAGCAATGCATTTGGCATCATGTTATGCGATACCGTGCGTACCTCACCGCAACTTTCATCAATAAGTGAAACCACTTTGTCAAACCTTGTTTTCTGTTCTTCGGAGGTAAAGGCTATTTCGCTTTCAATAGAGGAGAGGTTCATTTTTGCCGCGCTCATCATCTGGCCCACACCGTCATGTAATTCTGCAGCAATACGCTTACGTTCATTTTCTTCGGCTGATATTACTGCCCTGGTGGCCATATCCTGCTGTTTTACTATTTCAGCCTGCAGTTTGGCCTGCTGGTGCAAACGGTACCGCCGGTAAGATGAGTAACCCAGCATACCGCCCAGCAGCAGCAGCCCCGAAATTGCCCAGATAAAATAATTGCGTTTGGTTATCTGGAACTGTTGTTCCTGTATCTGCTTTTCTTTTTCAAGCGTTTTATATTTTACTTCCTGCGAAGCAAAATTTTTGCTCAGGCCATCGGTATAAATGGAGTCTTTTGTATTGGCGTATAACTTGTACATGTCCAAAGCCTGGGTTGCTTTGTTTTGCTGCTCGTATAATTTGGCAAATTCAAGATATGCCTGGCTAACTTCCAGCCGGCAGTTAACGGCTGTTACGCCTTTTTGCAACGCAAACCTTAAGGTGGTTTCTGCGCTGTCGAATTTTTTTTCATCTAAAAAAACACTCGCTTTATTGTTAAGACAGCTAACCATGCCCTTTGTATCACCCAGTGTTTGCCGTATCTGGAACGATTCATCAACCGCCTGTACGGCATTGTTGTATTCCTTTGTTTGCACATAAAAATTACCCAGGTTATTCAGCGCGTTTGAAAGATATTCCTTATTGCCCAACTGCCGTGATATTTCAACCCCTTTTGTATAGTATTCCCTCGCCTTACCAAAATTTTTTTGCAACAGGTAAATATTACCCACGTTAACATAGCTGCCAGCAAGCCCTATTTTATCGCGAATTTTCTCCTTAAGGGCAATTGATTCTTCCTGGTATTTAATTGCCTCATCATACCTGCCCATATTCTGGTTAATAATGCCGATATTGTTAAGCGAATAAGATACCCCAAAGTCGTTATTGTATTTTTTAAAAATGGCCAGGGCCTTTTGCTGTGCATCTTCCGCGTTCTCAAACTTGCCCTCTCTTTGGTAAACCACTCCAATTTTATTGTATAACTTGGCAATACCCAGCTCATCACGTAATTGCTGGCGGATAGGCATTGCCTGCTGGTACAACTGAATGGCCGTATCATAATTTTCTTCGTCGTAGTAAATAATTCCAAGGTCATTGTATGCCTGTGCTATGCTTGCGGGGAAATGTATTTTTTTGGCAAGCTCAATAGCTTTGTTGCCATATTCAATAGCCCTGATCCTGTCAACAAGCCTGTACTGCCACGTTAGCTCATTATATGTTTTTGCAAGTGCAGAATCCTGTTGAGTTGAAACAAGTTTTTCAAGACTGTCAATTATTTTATTGCCAGGCTGCGCATTGGCGGAATGAATGAAAAAAACCGCCAGCAGGGGGATTAAAAAGTATCTCATAAGCAAATGCAATCGGGGTATAATACCAATTAAACTTTAGAATTGCCTTTTTATTCGCCTCATCCCCTAACCCCCCGTCCGTCCCGGCACGGGCGGGCTTCTCCGCGAGGAGAAGGGCCCGACGAGATTGTGGAGAAGAGCACGTATTTTTAAAGTCTGATTGGTATAAAATAAATATAAAGATTTAAAACAACACAGGGCTGAAGAAAAGCTTAATTATTTATTTAATTTTTGACTAAAGTGGCGATAGCCCTGAAACAGGCCTTTTTGTGCAGGACAATGCCGAAAGGTGCTGCTATGCTAATGGACTGTTAATGAATAAGAAAGCGGATTGAGTTATATTGACTTTTAATAAATAATTTATATTAAAAACCCAGCACATTTTTCATGCTGTAAATACCTTTTTTGCCATTTAAAAACTCAGCGGCAAGTACAGCGCCACTGGCAAAGCCCTTACGGTTATGGGCAGTATGTATTATCTCAATATCGTCAATGGCAGATGTGTATTTTATTTTATGGGTGCCAGGGGCCGGGTCAACCCGTTCGCTTATAATTTCAAGCTCACTAATATTATCGCTGATATGGTTTACCCATTGTTTTTTTGTTTTTATGTGCTGCAGCACCTGTTCTGCAAGGGTAATGGCGGTTCCGCTGGGTGAATCTCTTTTTTGTGTATGATGAATTTCTTCCAGCGATACATCGTAGTTATTATATGGCGCCATTAGTTTGGCTAAGTAAGTATTTAATTCAAAGAAAATATTTACACCAACGCTAAAATTACTGGCGTATAAAAATGCACCATTTTTACTGTTGCAATATTGTATTATTTCATCATACCGTGCCAGCCAGCCTGTTGAACCGCAAACCACAGCCACGCCTGCATCAATACATTTTTTTATGTTTTCCGCAGCACTGTGCGGGCCGGTGAATTCAATGGCAACACCGGCGTGCTTTACAGCATCAATTGTAAATTCTTCTGCATTCTCAATGCCAATTCTCAAAATAATTTCATGGCCTTTTAAAACGGCGATTTCTTCAATGGCATGGCCCATTTTACCATAGCCTATCAGCGCGATCTTCATACAAAAAATAATTTATTACAGTTGCAGCGCGAAATTAATGCAAAGCGGTTTGAATTTGCTGTAAGCAGCGCTTTAAAATCACTAACAAATTACTAAGGTGCGTAGCCCAGCATTTTATGCTGCTTTGGTTTAAAATTAAACACAAACCCAAGATTTGTGGAGTTGTTAACCGGGTTGTATGAAGGTTGTATTTTCATTGACAGGTCGTCGCTTACATCAAACTGTTTCAGGTGGCCAAAAACGGTTGCATCAACTACATTTAGCCCCCATGCAAACAGCGTAATAAGCAGCGAATAATCACGCGACTGCCTGAACTCGTTACGGTACCGTTGCAACGATGCAGCATCAATTGGGTAACCATTATAAAACAGCTTGGGGTTTACTTTGCCAAAATTTGCAGTGTCGTTATTTATCACTATGGTATATGCATCCCTCGTGCGTTTATACCAGGTATTGTTATAAAAATATGTGCCAATGGGTATGCCAATGGCTGCATAAACAAGCGGAATTTTCCAGTATTCGTGGTTGTATGCCTGCCCCCAGCCCGGTAAAATTAATGAGCGCATTGTTGCTTTATGGGGATCGTGCTTCGGCTTGAGAAGGGAATCTGGCGCGGCCGGTGCGTTTGCAATGGTATCTGGCTGCTGTATTTTTTTTATTGTACCAATTTTTCGGGTGGTATCAGGCAATAAGGGGCTGAAATGTATTTTAGAAGAATCCTGCGCGCAGGCGGAAACTGTTAGGAAAGAAAATAGTATGACGGAATAAAACCAACGCATATTTTATACTGCCTGCACATCCATTTGTTCTAACAGCTTGTTAAGCTCTTCAAGCGAATAATATTCAATTGTAATGCTGCCATGACCGCTTTTGCTGTGTGCAAGTTTTACTTTAGTAGCAAAATGTGACGCTAAATTATCTTCAATTCTTTTATAAGCGGGTGGCAAAGAAGATTTTGCAGAAGATTTAACACCGGGCTTTTCCTTATACATTTTGCGCACCAGCTCTTCCGTTTGCCTAACGTTAAGCTGCTTATTTTTTATTTCGTTGTAAACAAACAGCTGCCTGTCAACAGTATCAATATTTATCAGCGCCCTTGCATGGCCCATGCTAAGCGTGCTGCTGCGTACAGCAAGCTGTATATCAGGCGGCAGTTTTAGCAAGCGTATGTAGTTGGTAACGGTACTTCTTTCCTTGCCCATACGTTCGGCCACCTGCTCCTGCGTATAATGCAGTTCATCCATCATACGTTTATAGCTAAGTGAAATTTCGATGGCGTTAAGGTCTTCACGCTGTAAGTTCTCAAGTAAGGCCAGCTCAAGCAACTCATTATCATTAGCCTGGCGTATGTATGCGGGTACATCTTTAAGGCCGGCAAGTTTTGACGCCCTAAACCTTCTTTCACCCGCAATAAGCTGGTATTTGCCATTGGCCATTTTTGATACCGTAAGCGGCTGAATAATATCGTGCAGCTTTATGCTGCCTGCCAATTCGTTCAATGCCTGCTCATCAAAATCGCGCCGCGGGTTTTTAGGATTGGTTTGTATATTTTCAAGCGGTATGCGTGTTACACTGGTAACCTGTTCAACAACCGCAGTTTTTAAGGTGCCGCCTGTAGTTTTAAGGTCTGCGTCAATATTCTGCAAAAGGCTTCTGATGCCTTTGCCTAAAGCGTCTTTATTTTGTTTCGGAGTAGTCATTTATAAGTTTCAAGTTTCCAGTTTAAAGTTTCCAGTTATTTAAGCGAAAGGTTTTTCCAGTTTCCAGCTTAGGGTTTACAGTTTAAAAAGGATTAACCACAGAGGACGCAGAGTTAAAGAAACACAGAGGGCACAGAGGAGAAACCCAGTAAAACTCCGTAAAAACTCAGTGAAACTCTGTGTCCGGCATTATTAATTCCATCCTCCTAAATCCAACTCCAAACTATAAACTATTCTAAGATCCTCTCCTTATTGCTCATTTTTGTAAGATCGTTCTTTTGCAATACCTCTTTGGCAAGGTTAAGGTAGTTTACTGATCCCTTGCTTTCAGCATCGTACAGCACTACCGGCTTGCCCACGCTTGGCGCTTCGCTAAGGCGTGTGTTGCGGTGAATGATGGTAATAAAAACCATTTCATCAAAATGTCTTCTAACCTCGCTTACCACCTGGTTGCAAAGGCGCAGGCGGCCATCATACATCGTCATCAATATGCCTTCAATCTGCAATGCAGGGTTCAGCCTGTTTTGTACAATTTTTATGGTGTTTAACAGTTTACCTAACCCCTCCAGTGCAAAAAACTCGCACTGCACGGGTACTATTACACTATCGCTGGCGGTAAGTGCGTTCACTGTTATTAAGCCAAGCGATGGTGAGCAATCTATCACCACAAAATCATAATTATCCCTTATTGGCGCTAATACTGACTTTAGCATCATTTCCCTGTTGGGGTAATTTATCATTTCTATTTCGGCGCCAACAAGGTCAATATGAGATGGGATAAGGTCAAGATTGGGAATTTCACTTTTCAAAATAACATCGGCTGCCGGAGTGCTGTTAACCATGCAGTCGTACAGGCTTATGTTTATATTATGCAGGTCAAAGCCAACGCCGGTAGTACTGTTGGCCTGCGGGTCAGCGTCAACCAGTAATGTTTTGTATTCAAGTACTGCAAGGCTGGCGGCTAAGTTTATAGCCGTAGTTGTTTTACCTACGCCGCCTTTTTGATTTGCTACACCAATTATCCTTCCCATACTTTACCCCGGCGGGGACATTTTTTTTGATTATTGAACGGTTTGCTAATAAAATAAAACGCCACAAAACCCTGCTTATGCGGCCTACACGAGCAGGGGGCGGCAAAAATAATTTTTTGAAGGCACTTTGCCGCAACAATATTAAGTTTTATTTACTCACCTCCAAAAAGCCATATTAGCCTTGAATGTACTTGTACAAAAAATATTTTTTGTGTTTTAAGCGGACAAAACACTGTTTTTTATATATAGTAACAGAGGGGTGCAAGGCTGAAGGCAAGCCTGGAGAGGTTGACCGTTGACCGTTGATTGTTGAGAGAAGAGTGTGGCAGGATTAACGTCAAAATGGCGCTACGGGCCGATAGAATTGTTAAAGGCGTGGGTGAGAAACAATAGGAAATGAATACAATAAACGATTTTGACCTTTTTAAACGCAATATAATGATAATGAATGTATTACATTTTAAAACAGGTAAACTTTTGGGATACTTTTTCCTCCTTTTTGCTCACTTTTTCATCAAAATCCCTCCTGGTGACGGAAGCTGGCGGGCTATTGGGAATTATATTTGCAGGTTTGGGTGACAGTTAAGAAATTATTTTGTTGTTATTACAATTTAGGGGCCGCTCAATCGTCACCTATAGAAATCATACTTTACAATTTATGCGACATTTGAAAGGCTGGTGGCTTATTTTAGGCATTATTCTTATTGTTGATGTTTATATTTTCTCGGTTATAACCTGGGTTACCAATAACAGCAGCACAACCGTACAAGTTATAACTTACACGGGTTATTGGGTGGTGTCCGCTGCAGCCTTGTTATTTATAATTGTGTTCAGGTATGCAAAGTTTTTTCAAAAGCATACTGTTTTCCGCAACTACCTTTTTGCCATGCTAATTGGGCTTATTTTGGCAAAGCTGGTTGCAGCCTTATTTTTTCTTACCGATGATATACGCCGGGGCGGCATTTGGCTGGTGAGCAAAGTGTTAGCCAATAAAGGCGGTGGCCTGGTTGCGCCCGATGGCAGTATAAGCCGTTCCGTTATTCTTAGTTGGCTGGGTATAGGGCTGGGCAGTGGGTTGTATGCTACGCTTATATATGGATTTACCAATAAATACAATTACCAGGTAAAGCACATAAAACTTGCATTTAATAACCTGCCTCCGGCATTTAAGGGGATGAAGATTGTACAGTTGAGCGATATACACAGCGGCAGCCTGCAAAATAAAGAAGCGGTAAGCGAGGGCGTAGATATGGTGTTGAAAGAAAAGCCAGATCTTATTTTATTTACTGGTGACCTGGTAAATAATACGGCTGATGAAATGAACGACTACGTGGAAATTTTCAGCAGGTTAAAAACACCGTTAGGCGTTTACAGTGTATTGGGTAACCATGATTATGGCGACTACTATTCCTGGCCGGATAGTGATGAAAAGCACAAGGAGGCGCAAAGGGTGGCAGGCAGGCGTTTGTTTACACCCATGCAGCTTGAAAATTTAGACAAACTAAAGCAAACACATGCTAAAATGGGCTGGCGTTTGCTGATGAACGAGCATGTTGTGTTAAACAGGGGCGGGCAGCAAATTGCATTACTTGGCATTGAGAACTGGGGAGCAAAAGGCAATTTTTCAAGATATGGAAAGATGCATGAAGCCTACGCCGGTACTGAAAAATACCCGTTTAAAATTTTGATGAGCCACGACCCCAGCCATTGGGATGCTGAAGTGCTGACAAAATATAAAGATATTGATCTAACGCTTAGCGGCCATACCCACGGAATGCAGTTTGGCGTAGAGCTGCCCTTTTTAAAGTGGAGCCCTGTGCAGTGGATGTATAAAAAATGGGCTGGTATTTATGAAAGCGGTAAACAAAAGCTATATATAAACCGTGGCTTCGGGTTTATAGGTTACCCGGGCAGGGTAGGAGTGCTGCCTGAAATAACGGTAATTGAATTGGAATGACCTAAGAACTTAAAAAACAGTCTGCCACATGTTGAACAATGACAGGTACTTTAATATAAAACGCATTTGGCAGGGCCTTTATTATTGGAAAAACCTTTTACTGAAATTAAGTTGATAATTGATTTTTAATATAACGTGTGTACTTAGTTTTGTAACCTTTATACTACTGCCTTAGTTTTATGAGCAAACCAACCAAACAAAACGGAAAGCCCGGCATGCCACCGGGAATGCCACCAAAAGGTCCGAGCGTGTTTAGCCTGCTAAAGCCATACCGGCGGCTGGTTATTTTATTATTGTTGTTTACGCTGTTAAGCAATGGTATTAACTTGTGGCTGCCCAAACTTATTGCAGGTGGCATAGACGCTTTTGGTCACGGCAACTTTTCAATAAATGCCCTGCTTATAAAATTCACCGGCGCCACTATTGTGATATTTATTTTTGCCTACCTGCAAAGCGTAGTGCAAACTTATGCGTCAGAAAAAGTGGCAAGGGATATGCGTACCAAACTGGCCGGTAAAATATCTGCCCAAAGTTATGCGTATGTTGAGCAAGTGAGCCCTGCAAAACTGCTAACCAACCTTACCGCCGATGTTGACAGTATTAAAATGTTTGTTGCGCAGGCCGTAGCATCAATAGCATCATCGCTTATTATAATTGTTGGCGTATGTATAATGCTTTTCACCATAAACTGGAAACTGGCACTGGCCATTATAGCCATTATACCCATTATTGGGGGCACCTTTGCCTATGTGCTGAAAAGGGTGCGTGCCATTTTTATGAAGAGCCGCCTGGTTATTGACAAACTTAACAAGGTGATCAACGAAAGCATATTAGGCTCGGCACTTATACGCGTTATTAACAGCCAGCAATCAGAATACGATAAATTTCTTGAAGCGAGTACAGAAGGAAAAAACCTTGGTCTTAGCATACTGCGTTTGTTTGCGGGCCTTATACCCGTTATTGTATTTACCGCAAATATGGCGGGCCTCACTATTTTAGCGTTGGGCGGCCATTTTGTAATAAGCGGCAGCATGACGCTCGGCGATTTTGCTGCATTTAACAGTTACCTTGCCATGCTTATTTTCCCCATACTGGTTATAGGGTTTATGAGTACCGTAATAGCACAGGCATCGGCCAGCTACCAGCGCATTGATACTGTACTTAATGGCGCTGATATAAAAGAAACAGGCACTGTCAGCGCCAAATTAAAAGGCGATATAACGTTTAGCGGTGTATCAGTAATATACGGCCAGAAACCAGCTTTAAAAGATGTGTCATTCTCGGTAACAGCAGGCTCCAGGCTGGCCATTATAGGCCCAACTGCTGCGGGTAAAACCCAATTACTTTACCTGCTTACCGGCTTGATAAAGCCCAACAGCGGTACCATTACATTTGATGGCAGGAACCTTGACGACTACAGTAAAGAAAGTTTTCATAACCAGGTAGGCTTTGTTTTCCAGGACAGCATTATTTTTAACATGAGCATTAGGGAGAACATAGCGTTTAACGATAAGGTTACTGATGAATCGCTTGCCAAAGCGATAGAAACAGCAGAACTAAAAGATTTTGTTGACAGTTTGCCAGACAAACTAAACACTATCGTTTCAGAACGCGGCACAAGCTTATCAGGCGGGCAAAAGCAGCGCATAATGCTGGCACGTGCACTGGCCATTAACCCTGCTGTATTGCTGCTGGATGATTTTACTGCGCGCGTAGACAGCACTACAGAAAAAAAGATATTGGAAAACGTTCAAAAAAATTACCCTGACATAACGTTATTAAGCGTTACCCAAAAAATTGCGTCGGTTGAAAATTATGAGCAGGTAATTGTTTTGATGGAAGGCGAAATAGTAGCAACAGGTACGCACGAAGAGCTGATGGAAAGCAGCCCTGAGTATGTACAAATTTTCAATTCACAACAAAGCACCAGTAATTATGAATTACAATCTTAACGAGCTTTCAGCGCAGCAGGGCAAAACTTCTACTGGCAAGGCGTTGGGAAAGTTGCTGCGCCTTATAACGGAAGAACGTAGAAATCTTTACTTAGCGTTATGCGCTATACTTACCAATTCAGGTCTTAACCTGCTTGGGCCGTTTCTTATTGGCTATACCATAGATAAATTTATCAGCCATGGCGATTACCACAGTGTTTTAATGTACGCCGGCTTATTGTTGTTAATGTACGTGGTGGTGTTTTTTGCCGGCTATGCCCAAACAACAATAATGGGCGGCATTGGCCAGCGCATGCTGTTTAAATTGCGCAACTCTATTTTTTCAAAGCTGCAGGAACTGCCTGTTGGTTTTTTCAATCAAAATAAGGCCGGTGACCTTATATCAAGGGTTAATAACGATACTGATAAAATTAACGTGTTCTTCTCCCAGTCGTTAATGCAGTTTATAGGCACCATAGCAACAATGACGGGTTCCGGCATTTTCCTGCTGGTGATAAATATAAAGCTTGGCCTTGCTGCATTAGTACCGGGACTGCTGATATTTGTGTTTACAAGGCTTACATCGGGCTGGGTAAAAAAGAAAAACGCGGTGAGCCTTAAAAGTACGGGTGGACTGAGTGCCGAGATACAGGAAAGCCTGCAGAATTTTAAAGTGATTATCGCATTTAACCGAAGGGATTATTTTAGAAAGCGTTTTGACCAGTCAAACCAGCAAAACTATAAGGCTGCTGTCGGTGCCGGCCTTGCCAATAATATTTTTCTGCCTGTGTATGGATTGTTTGCCAGCCTTGCGCAGCTAACAGTATTGCTGTATGGCATACATTTAATTTCAACAGGTGAGTTTTCAGTGGGGCTGTTGATCGCATACCTTTCTTACGCAACCAACTTTTACAACCCGCTGCGCCAGTTAGCTGCTTTGTGGGCAAATTTCCAGGCAGCGATGGCCGGCTGGGACAGAATTTCCGTGATACTTGGGCTTGAATCAAACCTTGTCACCCTTGTGGCAAAACCGAAAGTTGTAAAAAACACTGCATTGCTTTCTTTTAATAATGTGCATTTTGGTTACGTTGAGGATAAAGAGATATTGCACAACATAAGCTTTGATTTTGAGCGTGGCAAAACCTACGCGCTTGTTGGGCCAACCGGTGGCGGTAAAACAACAACAGCATCATTGATAGCGCGGCTGTACGACCCCGTTAAAGGTGAGGTATTGCTGGAAGGAAAAGATATACGCACTTATTCGCCCGAAGAAAGAACAGGTAAAATTGGGTTTATTCTGCAGGAACCATTTTTATTTACAGGTACTGTGAGGGAAAATATTTTGTACAGCAATGAGCAGTATAAAGGTTACACAAATGAGCAGCTTGAGCAGGTAATAAAAGATGCAAATCTGCAAACCATTTTAGCTATTTTTGATAAAGGCCTTGATACGCCGATAGCGTCAAGCGGCGACACTATAAGCCTCGGACAAAAACAGCTGATTGCGTTTATGCGTGCTGTGCTGCGCAACCCCGACCTGCTGATACTTGATGAGGCAACAGCCAACATTGATACTATTACCGAACAAATACTGGAAGAAATTTTAAACAGGCTGCCTGAAACAACTACCCGGGTAATTATAGCACACCGCCTTAACACCATACAAAATGCAGATGAGATATACTTTGTAAATGCTGGTGAGGTTGTACGCGCGGGCTCATTAGACCATGCAATGAATATGCTGATGCATGGTAAACGGGCGAGTTAGTGTAATAGCTAAGGCTTTACGATCGCCCAACCATCTCCTTCGCGGATGATCAGTTCGCCGTTGCCGCTGGGTACAACAGCAATAAAATCTAATACCTGGTCGCGGCTTATGTTGTGTTGTTTTAAACTGTTATTGCATTGTGCAACTGTAACGCCGTTTAATACAAGGCTTCTTAAATCATTTTCATACTTACTGCCTTTTAAAACTATATCGGTGCCGGTTGAAAATGTTACCACTTCAATCTCAATTTTACCTTTCAAACGGGGGTCATTCAACGCGTTATTAATGTTGTGAAAGGCTTTCTCAACAATCTTCGGGTCGTTGGTGTCAAGCTGGTATATAGCGCGGTATTTTTGTTTGGTGGCTTCGGCGCCTGTGTATGCCCTGTTCTTTATCAAAGCTGTGGTGTCTGCAGTTTGCGAAATGGCAGTATTGGCTATAAGCATGAAGAGAAATGTGGCGGCTAATGTGTGTTTCATTGTGGTAAATTTTATTCACGGCTAATGTAGGTATAAATTCCTATTGCTATCTGTGGCTACCTCTTTTTATGCGCTTCAATTTGCATTATACAATTGCTCAACGCCCTGAAATTATGGTAGCTTGCTTTCCAGATATGTGCTTTTAGTGCCGTTAACCGTGCAGGTTCTTTATCAAGCCCTTCTTCGTACCAGTCACCATGCTGGTGGTCTATCAAATACATCTGCACATATTGCCACAGCTTGGTGAAATGGTCATAATAGTGCATCTTATCATTTGGGTATAGGTAGGAGAAAAGCAGCAGCGTATTCAACCCTTCGGCCTGCGCCCACCAGTTTTTGCTTTGCACTGTAATAGTTATATAGGGTTTGTTCTTAAAGTAATATCCCTCGTCATAAAAACCGCCTAAGGTATCGTCCCAGCCGTTTTGCAGGGCATGGTCAACCATGCGTTTGCCTACATCCATAGTAACGCCATCATGATGATTGCCCAATGCTTCCGTTGCTTCAAGCATTAAATAAGCTGTTTCAACATCGTGCCCAAAAGATACATGGTCTATGTAATGGTTTTTACTTATTACAGCCCGCGATGAATCGCGGTAAGATATCGGTTGCCATTCGGGCGTAAAGTATAACTGCAGGTAGCCTTTTTGTGTTACAATAGTATTGCGGATGAGCAGCAGCATTTCTTTCAGGCGCTCACGCACCAGTGGGTCAGGCCATACATGGTACAACTCCGTGATCGCTTCGAGAAGATGAATGGAACTGTTTTGATCTTTATACCCAATATCTGAAGTTGAGGGAATAGAGTCTGTTCTTTTTACGGGTGTTCCATCGCGTTGCAGATATTGATAATAGCCTTTGTATTTAGCGTCATGGCTATGGCGTTCCAGCCACATAAAAGCCTTTTTTGCAAGAGCTAATGCAGCAGTATCGTGTGAGCATTCATAATAGGCCGCCAGCGCGTAAATGCCAAAGGCGTTACCATACGCCTGCTTTATAAATTCTTTAGGTTGCCCCTGCCGCGTTACAAGGTTGTAAAACCCACCATAAGTGCTGTCCCACATTTTATCCCTTAAAAAATAAAAGCCGTGGCGCGACAAGCTTATAAAAGATGTATCCTTATAAAACAATGCCGCTTTTGCTGTTGACCATGCGTGCCTCGCCTGTGTAACAATCATTTTATCTTGTTCGCCGGTTGGCTTAAAGTCGTAGGTGAATGTGCTTAGATACCCGCCATACAACGTATCAATATTGCGCGGGTAGTACACATCTATCAATCCCTGCCTTGCTGCATATTTCATCTGCGCGGCAATGCTATCGGCATCGGTAACACCCTGGCTAATGCCAGCAGCGCTGCAACAACATGCACATAGTATAAAAATTAGTTTAATCATGCAGGCACATATTGGTCGTTAAGCGAAAAAGAATATACGGTGATTGATATAATGCAGCAAACAATTGTGTATTTCATATTTGTTTTATAACAATACATAAATATACAAATTGGCAGGCCTTGCACCCGACAATTTATGTTACCTCTTCCACCGTTTAAATAAGCCTTCCCTTTATAACAATCTTTTTCATCAATTTTGCAAACCGGTGAATATACAGGTGCTGAGCTTTTTATTCAATTGCTTACTTTAATTGTTGATTATGGAAACATTGCTGCAAAAGGCCTTCTCTGCGGACGCCTTTAGAACAAACGGTCACAAACTTATAGACCTGCTTGCCGACCGCCTGGCAAATAGCCAAAATACCACGCAGCCTTTTAGCCTGTGTTGGCAGGAAGCAGACAACATGCTTGAATATTGGAAACAGGACGCGCAAAAACCGCTGCTTGAGGAGCCTTTTGAATTGTTCAGCAACATTCTTTCACATTCAATAAACCTTTACAGCAAAAGTACAATGGGGCACCAGGTGCCACCGCCGGCACCACACGCAGTATTAGGTACATTGCTTACCGCATTTTTAAATAACGGGTCTGCTGTGTACGAAATGGGCATGACGGGCAACGCGCTTGAAAAAATGATCATAGCAGAGATGGCCAAAACATTTGGTTTGGGGGATGATGTTTCTGGCTTTATTACCTCCGGTGGAACACTGGGCAATTTAACGGCGCTGCTATGTGCCCGTGCGGTAATGCAGGATGCAGGTGATGATGATAACAGCCAGTTGGCTGCGCTGGTATCGGTTGAAGCGCACTACTCTGTTGAGCGTGCCATGCGTGTGATGGGGTACGATGTTGAAAACGTAATAAAAGTGCCCGTAAATGAACATTTTCAAATACGTACTGATCTGCTGGAAGAATATTATGAAAAAGCTGTTGCGGCAGGTAAAAAAGTGTTTTGCATTATTGGTTGTGCATGCTCTACTTCAACCGGCAGCTATGATGATTTGGAGGCGCTGGCCTTGTTTGCAAAAAAACATAACCTTTGGTTTCATGTCGATGGTGCACACGGTGCAGCCGCGGTGTACTCACCCAAATACAAACACCTGTTAAACGGTATTGAGCATGCGGATAGTATAATAGTTGATTTTCACAAAATGATGTGCGTGCCGTCTTTATCTACGGCGGTAATTTTCAGGCGGCCGGGAGACAGTTATAAAACGTTTGCGCAAAAAGCGCAATACCTGTGGGCAGACCAGGAGAAAAAAGAATGGCAGAACTCAGGCAAGCGAACATTTGAATGCACCAAGCCCATGACTGTGGTAAGCATTTATACTTTAATGCGTATGTACGGCAATGAATTATTTAAAGAAAATGTGGAAACACTCTGCGCGTTAGCCGCACAGTTTGCAGCGCTTGTTACTGCGCATCCGCATTTTGAATTGGCTGTGCAACCACAAAGCAATATTGTATGTTTCAGGTATATTGCTGCTGGTAATTTGGATGATATAAACAAACGTATACTGCAACACCTGGTACGCGAAGGCAAATACTATATTACCGGCACAACGCTTAATAACTCGTTCTGCCTGCGCACCGCAATAATGAACCCTTTAACAGGCATCACAGAATTTGAAGGGCTGTTAGAATATATACAGCAGGTGCCATTATAACATTGTAATAAAATATTGCCCTGCCGTAAATCATTTTATCAAATAAAACGTTACTCTAAGGCAAGCGTAATAAATGCTTATTTTTATTAACTAAAGTTTGATGTTTATATGAGAATAGCAACCTATAATGTTAACGGCGTAAACGGACGCCTGCCGGTGCTGCTGCGCTGGCTTGATGAAACAAAACCTGATGTTGTTTGCCTGCAGGAACTAAAAGCACCACAGGAAAAATTCCCCGAACAAGCCATAAAAGATGCCGGTTATAACGCCATTTGGCACGGACAAAAAAGCTGGAATGGTGTGGCCATACTTGGCCGTGGCTTGCAGCCTGAAGAGGTAAGGCGTGTGCTGCCCGGCGACCCCGAGGATGAACACAGCAGGTACATAGAAGCACACGTTGGCGGCTTGCTTGTTGGCTGCCTATACCTGCCAAATGGCAACCCCGCACCAGGCCCTAAACTTGATTATAAACTTGGCTGGTTTAAACGGCTTACGGCACATGCTAAAACATTGCTTGAATTGAAGGAGCCGGTAGTGCTAACGGGTGATTATAACGTAATGCCCACTGAATTAGATGTATACAAGCCCGAGAACTGGGTGAACGATGCGCTCTTTTTACCCGAAGTGCGCACAGCCTTTAAAAACCTTGTGGCGCAGGGTTGGACTGATGCTTTACGCAAACTGCACCCCGATGAGAAAATTTATACCTTCTGGGATTATTTCCGCAACGCTTACGAGCGTAATGCGGGCCTGCGCATAGACCATTTTTTGCTTAGCCCGCAACTTGACAAACGCCTTATTGCAGCCGGTGTTGACAGGAACGTACGCGGCTGGGAAAAATCAAGCGACCATGGACCGGTTTGGATTGAACTAAAAGATTAATAGTACCAGTAGGTTCATATTTAAGGCACGCTCGGCATAGCAATAGGAGTGTCAAAACTTGTCGCAACTAACCCGCAGAGCGGGTTAAATATGAATAGCCCTGGATGAAATCCGGCGGGCAAATGCATAATTTTCGGTAGAACCCCGAAGGGGTTCAATCCTGGTGCAGACTTACATCTGTGCGCGTATTTCCTGGCGTTGTAATGTGCTGCCAATTCAATTTAAATAATAACATCCCTGCGGTAATTTACACTCATTCACCCCAAATAATTGTACACTTTACACTAAAAAATATTTTCAATCATATTTTCTGTTATTTTAGCTGCGTAACATTGCCTGCATCCTCAAAAAAACCTTCAAATGAGAATTGCCAAAATCGCTGTAGCGGCCCTTTGTTTTTGCATTATTTTCTATTCGTGTTATAACCGGTCATCAACACCAAAAATTCTTGTCTTCACCAAAGCAAAAGGTTATGTGCATGCATCAATACCTGTTGGTACAGCTGCAATAATAAAGCTTGGCAAGGAAAATAATTTTAATGTTGACACAACATCCGATGCAAACGATATCAATGAAAACAATCTAAAAAAATATGCAGCGCTGGTCTTTATCAGCACAACCGGCAATACGCTGAACGCCACACAAAAAGTTGAGCTGCAGCGTTACATACAGGCCGGCGGTGGTTTTGTAGGTATACATGCCTCTGCTGATGCTGAATATGGCTGGCCATGGTATAATAAGCTTGTGGGCGCGTGGTTTTTAAGCCACCCGCAAAATCCAAACATCCGCAAAGCGACGGTAGTTATAACCGATACAGCAAACCCAGCAACAAAAGGGCTGCCACATAACTGGGAGCGGACTGATGAATGGTATAATTATAAAAGCATTGATCCATCCATAAAAGTAATAGCTAAACTTGATGAAGATAGTTACGATGGTGGTGAGAACGGCGGTAACCACCCTATTGCCTGGTACCACGAGTTTGATGGCGGCAGAAGCTTTTATACTGGCGGAGGACATACACCTGAAAGTTATAGCGAGCCATTGTTTTTACAGCATTTGGTGGGTGGCATTAAATATGCCATTGGCGCCAATACTGAACTGGATTACCGCAAGGCGTATGCTATAAAACCACCTGAAGAGAACAGGTTTACAAAAGTGATATTATCTAATGATCTGAATGAGCCAATGGAACTTGCTGTTGCGCATGATGGCCGTGTATTTTTTGTAGAGCGTTCAGGCAATTTTTATATGTACGACCCTGTAAAGCTAAAAACAGACACTATCTATCATTTCCCTATATATATTGATGACCCCAAGGTATCTTTTGGTAGCGGTGTGTTGGGAATGACGATTGACCCTGATTTTGATAAGAATAATTTTGTTTACTTCTTCTACACACCCAACAAACTCCCGTTGCATCAAAACATTTCGCGGTTTAAATTAATTGGCCGCGACTCGCTGGATGTTGCTTCAGAAAAAGTATTGCTTCAAATACCAATTGACCTTGAAGTAAGCGCGCACAGCGGCGGCTCATTGGCATGGGATAAAAATAAGAACCTGTATATTTCCGCTGGTGATAACACGGTGCCATTTGCGTCAGACGGCTATTCACCTATTGACGAAACACCCGGCAGAAAAATATATGATGCACAACGCAGTGCAGCTAATACAAACGACCTGAGGGGTAAGGTATCGCGCATACATCCCGAACCTGATGGCACTTATACAATACCTGATGGTAACTTGTTTCCAAAAGGTACAAAAGGTACGAGGCCTGAAATTTATACTATGGGTTGCCGTAACCCGTACAGGATATCTATCGACCAGGAAACATCTGCATTGTATTGGGGCGAAGTTGGCCCCGATGCGGGTGAAGATGGCGCTAACGGCCCGCGTGGCTACGATGAATTTAACCAGGCCACAAAGCCCGGTAACTATGGATGGCCATATTTTGTTGGCAACAGCAGGGCATACCCTAAATACGACTTTGTAACAAAAGTTGTTGGGCCGCTGTTTAATCCCAAAGCGCCTGAAAATACTTCGCAATACAATACAGGCCTTAAAACATTACCGCCCACAACCAGTGCAATGATATATTACCCTTATGCCTATTACGATACCTTCCCATATTTAGGGCAGGGGGGCCGTTGTGCAATAGCAGGGCCGGTTTATCATTACAACAAAGACAATCATAATAAAATTGGTTTGCCGGAGTATTATGATAAAACCCTGTTTATAGCAGACTGGATGCGTAGTTGGGTTTTTACTGTTCGTTTTGATGACAGCCTGCATTATAAACGTATGGAACAGTTTATGCCTTTAACAGGTGATTTTAGAAGGCCGATAGATTTTGATATTACACCCGATGGTGTAATGTATATGCTTGAGTATGGATCAGTATACGGTGCCGACAATGATGATGCAAGGCTGGTGCGTCTTGAATACAATGGCGGTAACCGCGCACCGCAGGCTGTAATTCGCGCTGCGGATAGTATTGGCACCGCGCCGTTAAAAGTAAATTTCAGGGGCAGCAACAGTATCGATTTTGATGATGACGATGTATTAACCTACGCGTGGAATTTTGGTGATGGCGGCGCTTCATCAACCGACTCTGACCCGCAGCATACATTTGATAAAAATGGTGTGTACCATGTAAGCCTTACCGTAACAGATCCTTCAGGTGCAAAAAGCATCACAACAAAAGATATAGAAGTAGGTAACACTGTACCATCCGTAAGCCTTAACGTTACAGGCAACAGCACGTTTTATTTTGGGCAACCCTTGCAATATACCGCCCAAGTAACAGACAAGGAAGACAAAAATATTGATGCAAAAAAGATATACGTATCATTAAAATATGTTCCCGCTGAAGCTGCAACATATAAAACGCTAAGCACAGCGCAGCCTGGTACCGCGGCGTTTAGCCCGGGCCTTGCCTTAATACAGGGCAGCGATTGCAAGGCTTGTCACCAGGTAAACGCAAAATCTGTAGGGCCTGCCTTTATGGATGTATCAAAACGCTATGCCGATAAACCAACAGAACTTCCAAGGCTTGTAAAGAAAATTATTAACGGTGGCTCTGGTGTTTGGGGTAACCATGAAATGAGTGCCCACCCGCAACTGGCACCTGAGAATGTAACAACAATCGTTCACTACATACTTTCATTAACTAAACAGCAGGAAGTTGACAGCCTGCCAGCAAGCGGCAATATAAAGCCCATTGGTGCTGGTAGCGATAAGGGCGGCAATTATATGCTTACCGCAAGTTATACTGACGGTGGTAACGGCGTTGCACCACTTACTGGTTATAAAACGGTTATACTGCGTTCAGCGCATATTGAAGGCGAGGATGTTGACAGGCTTTCAAACATTCGCAGGCATGAAACTGAGCTGGGCAATATTCATAACAAATCATATTTTGTTTTAAGAAATATTGATTTAAGTGGTATTAAAAACATAACGTACCGGTATTCTTCACAAAACATCGGGGCAACGATTGAAGTACATACCGGCTCATCGCATGGCCCCGTAATAAGCACCATTAATTATAATGCAACGGGTGCCTGGGCAAATTACCAACTGCTTACTGCGCCTGTAAAAGACCCCGGCGGTAAGAATGATCTGTATTTTGTTTTCAGGAAAGACACTGAACCCAACCATGATATGTTTGCGCTTGACTGGCTGGAGTTTAAATAAAATAAAGAGTAGTTAATACAATGGCACAAAGCGGAGTAATAGAAAAAGACACATTTAAGTTTATAAAAGACGTTTCTAAAAACAATCACAGGGATTGGTTTGCAAAAAACAAGCAACGTTATACTGATGCTTATGGTAATATAATTCAATTTGCAGATGCATTGCTTGCTGAAATGAGCAAGCATGACAGGATAGAGACGACATCGGGCAAAGACAGTGTGTTTAGAATTTACCGCGATGTGCGTTTTTCAAAAGATAAATCTCCCTATCATGGTTTTTGGAGCGGGCATTTTAAACGGGCCACAAAAAGCTTGCGGGGAGGATACTACTTTCATATTGAACCCGGCAACACCTACGCTGGTGGCGGCTTTTGGGGCCCGGAGCCCGCAGACATGAAAAGGATTAGGCAGGATATTGACTACAACTATACGGATTGGGAGAAACTGCTGTCGCAACGTGAATTTGTAAAGACATTTGGAAAACTAAACGGTGAACAGCTATCATCAGCGCCACGTGGTTATGCAAAGGATCACCCGGCGATAAACCTGTTGCGTTACAAACAGTTTATTTTAAAACACCCGTTTGATGACGATGATATATTCAACCCCAATTTTGTAAAACATATTAATGATGTATTTAAAAAAATGCGGCCATTTTTAGATTTTATGAGCCTTGTGCTGACGACCGATGCAAACGGAGATGCTGTTTAACATTAACCCAGGCCTTTAAGCCCGGGTTAATGCGCAAACCATAGTATTGGCTTTAGCCAGAAACTTCGGGCAAAGTGTATTTTAGTAACATGTCCTGCATCTTAAAAACAATCTTAAACAAGCCCGTTAGGCCGGAATATAAATATGAAAAACAGCGCCTTCACCAGGCCTGCCTTCAGCTGATATAACGCCGTGATGATTTTCAACTATTTTTTTACAAATGGCAAGGCCAATACCCGTGCCTTCATATTCGCTTTTGCTGTGCAGCCTTTGAAAAACTTCAAAGATCCTTGTATTGTATTCGTGTGAAAAACCGATGCCATTGTCTGTTACGGTTATATGGTAGCGCTTTTCTGCGGTTATAAATTCGCTGTTTATCTTAATTACCGGTGCAACACCAGCTTTTGCAAATTTGATGGCGTTTGAAATAAGGTTGGTAAACAATTGGTGAAACTGAAACCGTACCACTTTCATCACAGGCAAAGGAGAGATATCAAACACTGCGTTTGATTGAAGGATGGCGTCCTGCAGGTCTCTTCGTACGTCGTCCAAAAGCTGGTTAAGGTTTATGTTTTCAAAATCCTTTTCCATCGCATTTGTGCGGGAGAAGCTTAGCAGGTCGTTAATAAGCGCCTGCATGCGGGTTGCAGATAATTTAATCCGTTCAAAATAATGCTTGCCATCCGCTGTCATCTTATCCAGGTCAGTTTCTTCAATGCGCGAAATAAAAGTATGTATTTTACGCAGTGGCTCCTGCAGGTCATGGCTGGATACATACGCAAATGAGGCCAGTTCTGTATTTCTTTTTTCCAGCTCTTCATTAGCGGCCTGCAATTCCAGCGTACGCTCCTTAACCTTCTGCTCCAGCGCCTGGGCCATTGTTTTTTGCTCATGTATATCTGTGCTGGTGCCTACCCACATTTGTATAACACCATTGTTGTCGCGTTGGGGTAAGGCACGGCTTAGCTGCCAGCGGTAAGCGCCATCGTGCCTGCGGAAACGGTGCTCAAATAAAAAATCTTCGCCTGATGTAACGGCAGCCGTCCAGGCGTCGATGTTTAGCTCCCTGTCGTCAGGGTGTACTATTTGTACCCAGCCGCCCTGCTCTACCTCGCTAACAGATAGCCCCGAATAATTATATACTGATTGGTTGTAATAATTTAAGTTGCCCTGTGCGTCACCCGTCCATATAAACTGCGGCATTGAATCAGCGAGTAACCGAAAACGCGCCAGGCTTAGCTTTAGTGATTCCTCCGCATTTTTTTGTTCCGTTATTTCTGTAATAGTGCCCAATTGCTTTGCAGGCATATTCTCTTCATCATAAAATATTTTGCCTTTGGCGCTAACCCAATGTATGCTTTTATCAGGGTGAATAACACGAAATTCCATTTGGAGTACACCGGTTTCTTTTGCCTGCTGTACACACCTGTTCCTGTATTCTAAATCATCCGGGTGCAGCCGCTCCTGTATGTCTATATGTGGCGGCTGGTCGGCCCATTCAAAGCCTAATATTTCAAGATAGCGTTTATTATATAGCAGGTCGCCGGTCTTCATATTTAGCTCCCACATGCCCAGTTCTGTTGCTTCCATGGCAATATTCAGCCTTTCTTCATTTTCTGCCATCTCCTTTCTTGCCTGCAGTTCAGGGCGCATATCGCGCATAACAGCACCAACACCAATGGGCAAACCTGTTTTAATATCGTCAATACGGTGGCAATTATTATACAGGGGAATGATCTCACCAGTCTTAACATGTTTTACTGCAAACTGCCCGGCCCACCTGCCATTTCGCATTACTGACGGCAATATCTCAGCTTCTACAAACGCAAGTTGCTCCGGTGTATGAAAATCAGCTATCGGTATCTCAGTTACATCGGCACCCGCATCAATACCAAGCAGTTTTCTGCCGGCTTTGTTTATATAACTGTTTTTACCATCCATTTTTAATATTGCCATCAGGTCAACGCTGTTTTCAATCAGCAACAATAGCTTTTGCTTTTGCTCACCCGCAATAACCTCTGCGGTTATATCCTGCAAAGTGCCATTTAACCTGTAAGGCTTTTGTTCGCCATCAAACAATGCTTTACCTCTTGCCCTAACAATGCGCTCCTGTTTGGTTTTTGCATTTATAATAATGTATTCAATATCATAGTTGCCACCAGATGAAAATTGCAGCGCCTTTTCAATTGCGGCACCAACACGCTGCCTGTCTTTTTCAACAATGGCATCCAGCGCAAGCTGCAGTTCAATTTCGTCTACCAGGTTAAGCCCAAACCATTCTTTAAGGCGGTTATTGCCGGTAAATTTAAATGTCGCAGGGTTTAAGTCCCACGTGCCTAATTCAGCAGCATCAATAGCAAATTGCAACTGCTGTTTTGCCTCCTCGGTTTTTTGCAGGGTTTGCATTTTGCTGGTAGTTTCATTGCAAATAACCAGCACGCCGCCAACCAGGTTATCTTCATCCATTACAGGGCT
>JABDGS010000016.1 GCA_013285915.1 Bacteroidota bacterium | reverse complement strand
AAAAGACTTTATTACTACACATGGGCGGTGTTTAGCTTGTTCATGGCCCCGCACTTCACTAACCTCTCCGAGGTTAACCATTATTATTTCTCCCCGATTGTATGGTCCCTCCATAATTTATTATTCCCAGTTTTGGGTAAATGAAGAAATCCCGGCTTCGGCTAATTCTTTTTGCTCCTTTATAAAGTTTTCATCGCTGTAGTCTTCGTATTTTGAGGAATATGATTTTTCAATAACAGGCCAAATTCCCGTCTCAAGGGCTATAGCCGAATAATTTTGGGCTGCATCAACTATAATAGATGAAAGTTCATTAATTCTTTCGTTAGAAATCATAAGTTTTTCATCGTTAATTAAAGACGTTGCACAAATACAATATTCAATTTGCAAAGTACATTTCATCCATTCACTAATTATTGCTGTTTGCCCCTTACCTGGTGTGTTAATATTTAACAACCCAAGAAATTGTTCAAAGGTTATATCAGCAATATCAGCAAATGATTCCACCGTAAATTGTTGCTCTCCTGACTGTGCAGTCAAAGCTTTAACTACTTTCCTGTTACATCGCAAAGCAAAAAGAATATTTTCTGATATACCAGATAATCTTTCAACTGCAGCCATTTGTTCAAAATAAGGATAGACTTCATTGTCAATTAATTCCGATAAATTTTCATTGCGTGAGGAAATCAGTTTAAACGCTGACATCCTAATATTGAAAATAAGAGGTAGCCTCTGCTTAATAATTACTTTTAAGGGCACAGCTTTGTTAAATAAATCATTTCTTATTAGTTCAATAAATGAATCTATTTTACTCTTACTGAAATTGTCCAGGCTGTTATGCACCACTCTAAGGTAGTAGCATGATATATCATAATTTTTAGTTGCTGCCAACATAATGTTGCAAATTTACTAAATTTCAATTAACTATATTTTTATGTATTATTACCCTGCTTACCTCCCAAACACAGAAAATCCCGCCTCGCCGGCAGGATTTCCTTGTGTTAAGGGGATTGAGCTGTTAATTTTTTATACTATCATCATTTGTTTTATTATCAGTTTTACTATCTGTTTTATTTTCTTTAAGCATTTGCAATAACTGCAAACCCATCAGGCCACTAAGGCTGCCATCTGTGCTGTTGCCGTTGCCAGCAACTACAAGGTCAGGTATAATTTTTATGTGGCCTTTACCAATTTCTTCAGTTATCTTAAACTTGGTAAAGTTGTCGCCACCCATGGCCTTAACCTGCAGTTCGTAGGCTTCGGCAGTACTTTTACCTATCGCCATAATTTTTTCGGCCTCAGCCAAACCTGTTTTACTAATACGTTCTGCATCAGCTTCGGCATTAAGCTTGGTAGCTTCGGCCTGGGCACTGGCGCGGGCACGTGTGGCAGCGGCCTCACCTTCAGCACGCATCTTTGTGGCGGTGGCTTCAGCTTCAACCGCAAGTTTAATACTCTTGGCATCACCCTCACTTTTCTTAACCGCAGCATCGGCTGTGCGCTGTGCAATTTCAACGCTTTGCTGGGCCTTTACTATTTCCTTCTGCATATCGGCAATGGCAGTTTCTTTTTCCTTACCCTGGCGCTGTTCCTGTGCCATTTTTTGGGTTTGATAGGTTTTTTGCTCTTCTTCTGCAATCTTTCTGTCGGTTAATGTTTTCATCAACGCTTCAGGCGGAACAATGTCACCTATCAATGTATCAACCGCATTAACGTTGTATTCATCCAGCACTGCTTTAATATGCTCCTTTGCTGCTTGTTGCCTTTCCTTACGTGTACTTAGGAATGATATTACATCACTATCCTGCGCACTGTTACGAAAATAGTTACCAATGGTTGGTTCAAGCACCTGGCTTACAAGGTTGGTCATGCTGCCAAAGCGTGCAATAACTTTTGGCGCTTCGTTGGCAGGTATATGAATAATTTGTGCCACGTCAAGATTGAACGGGAAACCGTCCTTACTGCGCACGGTAATAGTGCTTAAATTTTTATCAAGCTGGTGCGCTTCACTGCGCGCATTTGCCCAGTTTAGCACCAGGTTGGTGGTAGGTACCAGTTCAACCTTCATGGTATATTTGTTTATGGGGTATTTACCGGGGCCAAGCGGCTCCATCCACACACCCCTGTAGCCTTTGCTTACAATGTTACCATGTTTAAAGCTGTCGCCTGTAAGGTCTTTACCATCCTCACCAATATAGCTTATTACCACACCCACAAAACCAATAGGCACATCCGTCATCGGTATCTCTTCAATTTGCTGCGCCCAGGGGTTAATATAGTAGTTACCCGCTAATATTACCTGTGGCTGCAAACCACGGTTACCACCGTTTTTAAGAAACGCATCAATATCCTGGAAGTTATTATGCCCTTCAATATTTTTACCGGCTATCTGGCCCGCCGTAATAGGCGCACCATCAAGCATGGTAACTATACCCAGCATATTCTCATGTATGGTGGTAAGCTCAGCCACTGCTACATTAAATGCATAGGTATTAATACGGTATGTACCTGCGGTTAAAATATTTGTTTGCCGGCCTTTTTGGCCACCATTATCAAGAAAGGCAGCAGCATCCTGGAAGTTATCGCTGTCAACCTTACGGGCAAGTATATTACCGCTTGGTAATTCAGCACCATCGTTGCTAAGTACAACGCCTATCTTGCCTTCGGGTATTACCGTAAAAGGCTGCATGTCTACGCTATACTGCCACGGCCACATGTTCCAGTAAAGGCCGGGGGCCAATGTTTTACCCTGGAAACCGGCTTCACCTTTTGTGGCTATAATACGGCCATCAGGTAATGAGCGGTTGGCGCCGACTACTTTAAATTTTTTGGTTACGAGGCCAATCCTGTTTTGCGGAACTATTATCATACCAAACAGCACCCGCAGTATAACCTTGTATAATAGTGGTATTAATATAACCAGTATGATCCACCAATACTTCATAAAAAATTCTCTTGCTTCCATGTGATTTTTTTGTTTTTAGTGTTTAGATAATTGAAATGTTTACTGTATATAATTTACAGCCAGGCACCGCGCAAAAGCACGCATGCAAATCGGCATGTAATGTATGCTTAACTGCTAAATTTTTAATTTAGTTACCTGTAAAAAAAATGCTGTAAGTTTTATTGGCAATAATTGAAAAGGCAGGTTGTGCAATCTTTTCGCTTACAGTGCTAAAGCGAAACCTAAATGTGTGGCTCATGTTTTATGGAGTAGTGAAACTCCCGTTTGATTTGGAGACATAAAGATATAATGATACCGCACCTGTTTCAATGCCAATGCAGGACAAACGGGGCTTGCTGCGTGAAGAATGGGTAAGCATGTGTGATGAGTGGTTAAAAATTGTCAATTTTACAATTATTGCAACATAGTTATAAATAAGTTATAATCAATTGATTATTATATAGTTATAGATAGTATGCCTGCTAAAATATACCATGTTGCAAATAATGTTTTTTATAGCATCGTCTGTTGCCACGCTCGCTTGATCTGTAGGGGTTTGCGGCATTTGACAAATAAAAAGGTAGTTTTAAAGGAAGGAAACTTTATACTGAACAGGTTCTAATTGAAAACAAATATTATTTACAAAAATTGGATTTCTTAATCGTAAAATTTCCGGGGGTAAGGGATTTTTATCAACAACACAATAAAGGTAGTAATTTTTTAATAGACCGCTTTTTCTCAACTCTGCAACTGTCAAATAAAATTGTTTTGGCTTAGTAGATTGTATTGATTTTACTTCAATTTGTTTTTCAGTTCCATCTATCTCAAATGATAGAATATCGTAACCCAAATCTGGGTTTTCGGAAACAATTTTTACTTTGTCAGCTAAGTTAGTCTTACCTGTTTGCTTTAAAAAATCCACTTCATTTTGATAAACAATTTGTTCTGCCCAATGCCCTTTCCTTAGCTGGTTTTGGTATTTTTCCAAGTAATCTTCCACTGTAAAAGCGATTTCTCTGACAGATGCTGTTTTGAATTCGCCACCCACTGTATTAAGATCAAATGTCTTGTAAATTGCAAGATTGTGTGTCTGCTCTTTAGGAGTTTTTTTTAACTGGTTTTTCTTTATCAGCATTTCCGTCATATAATAATAGAAATCTTGTGTTGCCCAATTCCATTCTACCTCATTATACCCATTAAGCTTGGGTTGTCGAGGAAATTTCTCCGTGATGTATTTTTTTATATTGCTTGCAAAGAATTGTGGTAAGGATGCTTGCTTAAGCCTCTCCTTCGTCTGTAGCATCAGGTTATTTCCCTGTACAAACAAATCATACCCTTCTGTCGGAATATCATCACTGTCAAATAAGTAAGCAAATGATAATTGAAAGTCTGATTTAACTACCGGTAGAAACTTAGCTGGGACGAGGGTGGCGAGCCAGCCGCTTAAAGCTGGATAACTCACGCTTCTCTGATTAAAGAAGTCTTTATCTGGAAGATCATGATTTTTAAGATATTTTATTAGTTCTATTGTTTCTTTTTTAATCGGCTCACTTAGTTTTTCGCCCGCACCTTTAATAAGAAACTGCACACCTATCACTGATGGCCCCTTACCAATAGAATAATCTGTTTTCATTGCCAACAGGCAGTTGTTTAAAATGCTTTCGATAGGCATGCCAAAATTTACTTTTTGATTTAGCCAATTGGCAAAGTAGAATTTATAGCTTTCTTCAGACAACCAATTACTGCTTTCGCAATGTTTGATATATTTAGTCATCGCAAGAGAAAATTTGTCTTCATTAAGGATCATAGTAGGGTAATATTTATTCGTTTAACAATGTAAAAAAAAGTAGATAGCTTGAGGGATTTTTATTGTCTAATTGGGTTCGCTATTTCACAAAAATAAAGGTGAATTATTAAAAACAATCAACAATTGAGGCAATAAATAATTACAATCACAGACAAATCATGCAATAGCCTCGTACTCATAAAACCCTAATGTCTTACATTTGCCGCTGTGCAATCCCAAGCTACCAACACATCATTTTTTACCTTCCAGTTTGCATTGCTGTGTACAAGTAATCTGCTGTTTTCGGCCAGCTTTAATATGATGATACCCGAGCTGCCTGCTTACATAACCCATCTTGGCGGCCCTGAGTACAAAGGCCTTATTATATCACTGTTCACGTTAATGGCAGGCATATCACGGCCTTTTAGCGGTAAACTTACCGATACTGTTGGCCGTGTACCGGTAATGATATTCGGTTCGCTGGTGTGCGTGGTGTGCAGTTTCTCCTACACCTTGTTTACCACGGTAACAAGCTTTTTAATACTGCGTTTTTTACATGGCTTTTCAACCGGTTTCAAGCCAACCGCTACTTCTGCGTATGGTTCAGATGCAGTGCATGAATCACGAAGGGCTGAGGCTTTAGGTGTGCTTATGATGGGGTACATTATAGGGCAGTCTGTTGGGCCTATCATCGGTAGCTGGCTGGTTGACCATTACGGTTATAATATGATGTTTTATGCATCGTCTGCATTTGCCATGGGCTCTGTTGTTATACTGTATAACATAAAAGAAACGCTGCCCCAGCCACAAAAATTTACACGCAAACATTTATTAATAAAACGGTCGGAGATATTTGAACGAAGCGCTATAAAGCCCGCTATTATTTACCTGCTGCTATCTTTCGCAAGCGGTTGCACATTAACGCTTGCACCGGATCTTTCTGAATCTGTAGGCCTGCACAACAAGGGATTATTCTTTGCAGTATATACCATCACATCGTTGTTTATACGCATAGTTGCTGGTAAGTCGGCTGATAAATTTGGCAGAATACCTGTGCTTATTTTTTCATCATGCCTGCTGGCTGTAGCCATGTTTATTTTATGTGAGGTACATACCGAGTTTATGCTGTTGTTTGGCTCAGCCATATTTGGTTTAAGCTGGGGATTAAACGGCCCTACCATTGCCGCATGGACAGTTGATTTAGCCGCACCTGAAAAGCGTGGCCGCGCCGTTGCAAGCATGTATATTTCCCTTGAGGCGGGTATTGGCATTGGCGCTATTGTGTGCGCAGATATTTACGATAACGTAACTGCTAACTTTATTTATGCGTTTGCAGTACCTGCAATACTGGCGCTGGTGGCATTAATATTGCTGCTTGCCTGGCGAAAACAAAAACCAAAACGTATAGTTGTGATGGATTTTGTAGACGACGGGGAAGAATTGGTGTGATTACAGCCTTACAACTGTATAATAAAAGATTGCTTTCATAAGAGCAGGAATATTACTCGTAAACCTGCCCTAACAAAAACTCCACATTCAACGCAGGAAGTTTAATAACGGCATCACGTTGTGTGTACTTGTGTGTTATCCAGTTATTGTTTTCATCTTTTTCAAATACAGTCACCAGCATTGTTTCAGGCTCAACAATAAGGTAGTACAACAGTGATGGTATTTTGGAGTAATCGATGTACTTATCTATATAATCTGTTGAGTGCGTAGATTCAGAGACTACTTCGATAATTATCTCAGGCGAATATTGAATATAGGTATTTGTTTCCGTTGCTTTTTCCTTTGTAGCAAAAACATCGGGATAATAATACCTGTTACCTCCGGGTATGGCAACTTTTACATCGTGTATAAAAAACCGGTAGCCATTACCTTTAAGTGCATTGTATAAAGCAAATGCAATATGCCCTCTTATAGCATTGTTTCTGCAATCTTCATGAGGCATCGCAAATAAACGCCCATCAATATATTCATGCCTCAGTTCTGAAACCCACTCACCTTTAATATATTCATCAAGGCTATATATTTTATCATTATCTGCTAAACGCATATAAAAATATATGTGCCAATTTACAAAATTCCACTAATCCAAATTAGGCCGTAACCATTTCTCTGCTTCTTCTGTATCCCAGCCTTTACGTTTGGCGTAATCGTCAACCTGGTCCTGGCTTATTTTGCCAATGCCAAAATACTGGCTTTGCGGGTGGCTAAAATACCAGCCGCACACGCTTGCAGCAGGGTACATCGCCAATGATTCGGTTAGATATATCCCTGTATTTTCCGTTGCATTCAGCAGTTCAAACAATTTATACTTCTCGGTATGTTCAGGGCAGGCCGGGTAACCCGGTGCCGGGCGTATACCAATGTATTGCTCTTTTATAAGTTCTTCGGTAGTAAGCTGTTCATCTTTTACATAACCCCAAAACTCCTTACGTACACGGGCATGTAATAACTCCGCAAATGCCTCGGCAAGCCTGTCTGCCAACGCCTGCAGCATAATTTTATTATAGTCATCAAGCTCCTGCTGAAAGCGTTGTATATGCGGCTCAATACCTTTTATAGTAACTGCAAATGCACCGAGATAATCTGCGGCCCCCTCCCAGCCTCCCCCCTTAGGGGAGGGGTTGCCCACCGAGAGGATTGGTGTAGAAGGCTTAATAAAATCAGCCAATGACAAATTTGGTTGTCCCGGTGCTTTTTTTACCTGCTGGCGCAGGCTTTCAAGGTTAAACGTTTTATCACCATCCTTAACCGTAATGGTTTCGCTCCCTGTTTTAGCAGCTTCCCAAAAGCCAATAACACCACTTGCGGTAAGCCATTTTTCGGTAATTATTTTATCAAGCAATGCATTGGCATCTGTAAACAATTTTCTTGCTTCGCCGCCAATTACCGCATCATCAAGCAATTGCGGAAAGCGGCCACCAAGTTCCCAAGCGATAAAAAATGGAGCCCAGTCAATATAGTCCCTTAATTCTGCCAGGTTGTAATCATCAAATACCTTAACACCCGTAAATGCTGGCGTTGGCGGTGTGTAGTTTTGCCAGTCAATTTTTACACCATTGGCCTGCGCGTCTGCAAATGATATATATTGTTTGGCTGATTGCTTTTTGCCAAAATCATCCCGCAGTTTAGTATACTCTTTGCGTATATTATTTAAAAACCCTTCTTTCTGGTCTTTACTTAACAGCGAGCTAACCACCGTAACACTGCGTGACGCATCCAGTACGTGCACTACACCACTGTCGTAGCCTGGTTCAATCTTTACCGCAGTATGTATGCGGCTGGTGGTAGCACCCCCAATAAGCAAAGGCAGCTTCATGCCCCGCCTTGTCATTTCCCTGCCCACATGCACCATTTCATCCAGCGATGGCGTAATTAAGCCGCTAAGTCCAATAATGTCAACATTCTCTTTAACGGCAGTATCTAATATTTTGTCAGTATGCACCATCACACCCAGGTCTATAATGTCGTAGCCGTTACATCCCAGCACCACACCAACAATGTTTTTACCAATATCGTGTACATCTCCTTTTACAGTTGCCAGCAATATTTTAGCAGCACCACCCTGTTGTGCAAGCGGGTTATTTTTTTTCTCTTCCTCAATAAATGGGAAAAGATAAGCAACGCTTTTCTTCATCACGCGGGCACTTTTTACCACCTGCGGTAAAAACATTTTACCTGCGCCAAACAGGTCGCCCACTACATTCATCCCCGCCATAAGCGGCCCTTCAATTACTTCAAGGGGCTTATTAAATTTCAGTCTTGTTTCTTCGGTATCTGCGTCAATAAAATCTGTAATACCGTTTACCAATGCGTGTTTTAAACGTTCTTCAACCGGCAGTAAGCGCCATACATCATCTTTCTTTTCTTCCTTATCCTTGGCCTTAACGGTTTCAGCAAAAGTTATCAGCCTTTCTGTGGCCTCGTTATTATCGTTACCGCGGTTAAAAATAACATCTTCGCATAGGTTTCTTAGCGCCGGTTCAATCTCATCATACACCACTAACTGGCCTGCATTTACAATGCCCATATCCATACCTGCTTTAATGGCATAGTAAAGAAACACGCTGTGCATGGCCTCTCTTACAGGCTCATTACCACGGAATGAAAATGACAGGTTACTTACACCACCACTTATTTTTATCAGCGGGTGTTTTTGCTTTAAATACCTCGTTGCTTCAATAAAATCAACTGCGTAATTATTGTGCTCTTCCAGGCCGGTGGCAATAGCAAAAATATTCAGGTCGAATATGATGTCCTGGGCCTCGTAGCCCACCACTTCGGTTAATATTTTTAAAGCCCTTTCGCATATTTCTGTTTTACGTTTAAAAGTATCGGCCTGGCCAATTTCGTCAAAAGCCATCACCACTACTGATGCACCGTAGCTTTGACATACCATCGCCTGCTGAATAAATTTCTCCTCCCCTTCCTTCATCGAAATGGAGTTAACTATGCACTTACCCTGCACGCATTTTAAACCCGCTTCAATTATTTCAAATTTTGATGAATCGATCATTACCGGTATTTTAGCAATATCCGGTTCACTTTGTAAAAGGTTTAAAAAGGTTGTCATTGCCTGCTTGCCATCAAGCAGGGCATCATCCATATTTACATCAAGTACCTGTGCGCCGCTTTCAACCTGCTGCCTTGCAACACTCAGGGCTTCTTCATATTTATTCTCGCGTATAAGGCGTGCAAATTTTTTACTGCCTGTTACATTGGTACGCTCACCAACGTTAACAAAGTTTGTTTCAGGCCTTACAATTAAAGGTTCAAGACCGCTTAAACGCAGGTATGGTTTTAGTATTATTCGTTCACTCATCGTTCATTCAATATTTAGGCAAGTGTTTCTTCCACAACAGGCAATTGCCTTGGGGCAAATTGTTTTACCTTATCTGCAATATGTTTTATATGGTCGGGCGTGGTGCCGCAGCAACCGCCCACTATATTTACAAAGCCTTCTTTGGCCCAGTCTTCCAAAAAGTGCGCCGTTTGTTCAGGCTGTTCATCATACTCACCCATGGCATTAGGTAAACCAGCATTGGGATAGGCAGATGTATAACATTCAGCAATTTGCGATAGCTCCTCAATATGCGGGCGCATTTCAGCCGCACCTAAAGCACAATTAAGGCCAATACTAATGGGCTTTGCGTGTTTTAATGAAATGTAAAAAGCTTCCAGTGTTTGACCGCTGAGCGTGCGGCCGCTTGCATCAGTAATGGTGCCGCTGATCATTACGGGCAGGCTGTTGCCAACAAGGCCACCGCCGTTTGGTGATTGCGCCAGCGGGTGCTGCCTGAAATATTTTTTTACAGCAAAAACAGCGGCTTTGGCATTAAGCGTATCAAAAATGGTTTCAATTAAAATTATATCAACGCCACCGTCAACAAGGCCGCTTATTTGTTCAAAATATGCATCAACTGCCTCATCAAATGTAAGCGCACGGTAACCCGGGTTATTTACATCCGGCGACAGGCTTAGCGTTTTATTCAATGGCCCTATAGCGCCCGCCACAAAAGCTGGTATGCTGCCATTACCTGGTTGCGCCTTAAAAGCATCCACGGCCCTTCTTGCGCATTGTGCGGCAGTAACATTCATTTCATATGCAAGCGGCTGCATGTTATAATCTGCCAACGATATTTTTTGTGCGTTAAATGTATTGGTCTCAATAATATTTGCGCCCGCTTCAAGGTATTGCCTGTGTATGCCTTCAATAATTGCTGGCTGGGTAAGGCTTAGCAGGTCGTTATTGCCCTTAATATCGCTTGGCCAGTCTTTAAAACGCTCACCGCGGTAGTCTGCTTCAGTAAGTTTATGGCGTTGTATCATGGTGCCCATGGCGCCATCAATAATAAGTATACGCTCCTGCAGTAATTGTTGTAATGTTTTCATCCCCTTTACCTCCTGTGCCCCGTCTGACCTGGTTCGTCCCGGCGGGATTTTTTACTGGTGAATATTGATTAAACTGCTGAAGAGTGCGACGCAACAGCGATGCCCATTGCTATGCAGCCCATTCAACAATAAAATTTCCTGAATTTATAAACGTTGGGGAAAGAGTATAACGGGATTTTTCCTTAGCGTTTATTAGTTCAGATTTTTGTACAGGCCGAACAATAAACAAATCTGCCTGTGGGGTGCAAAGATAGGCAATTAATATTAATATTTCAATGGCTCATATACTGCTCAACAGGCAGGCGTTTGGCAAGGCTGCGGGCAAGTGTCATTTCATCGGCGTACTCAAGCTCGCCCCCAAAGGCAATACCACGGGCGATCGTTGTCACTTTGCAGGGCATTTTTTGTATTTTTTTCTGTATATAGTAAATGGTGGTATCGCCCTGTATATTTGGGCTTAAAGCAAATACCAGTTCCTCCGTTTGCTCTTTTTCAATGCGGGTTACTAAAGGCTCAATATTAAGCTGGTCGGGGCCAATACCGTCAAGGGGTGAAATAACACCACCAAGCACATGATACGTACCGCTAAATTGTTGGGTATTTTCAATGGCAATAACATCGCGGATGTTCTCCACTACACATATTATACGCTGGTTACGCATTGAGTTTGCGCATATTGAACAAATATCTGCATCGCTTATATTATAACAGCGCTGGCAAAACTTAATATCGCTGCGCATTTTGGCAATGGTTTCGCTAAACATCGTTACGGCGCTAACATCCTGCTTTAGCAGGTGCAATACCATACGCAAAGCTGTTTTTTTACCAATACCCGGCAGTTTGGCAAATTCGTTAACCGCATTTTCAAGAAGTGTGGAAGGAAACTGCATTGGGCAAAGATAAATGATTGCAGATTACCCGGTTGCAGATTGGCGATTGTGATTAGGGCGGATGAATGGAACTCAGATTTAACGGATTGGGCGGATAACCGCAGATAAATTTAAAAACAAGAAATCCTATCCTGTATAACTGCTTGCCGCTACCTCTCTTTCGGATTATCCAATGGCGATTGTGATTAGGGCGGATGAATGGAACGCAGATTTAACGGATTGGGCGGATAACCGCAGATAAATTAGTAAACCCGGCAAATCCTATCCTGTATAACTGCTTGCCACTACCTCGCTTTCGGATTATCCAATTGCGGATTGTGATTGGTGCGGATGAATGGCACGCAGATTTAACGGATTGGGCGGATGAGTACAGATAAATTAGTAAACGCCGCAAATCCTATCCTGTATAACTGCTTGCCCCTACCTCACTTTTGGAATATCCAATTGCGAATTGTGATTAGTGCGGATGAATGGAACGCAGATTTAACGGATTGGGCGGATAACCGCAGATAAATTTAAAAAAACAAGAAATCCTGTAAATCATGACAATCCTGTAAATCCGCGTGCCATCCAGTCGCTTAGTTTCAATCTGCAATCCGCAATCGGGTAATCTGCAATTACTTCACCGTAACTGCAATCTTACTGTCAGCAGTGCCGTAATATAACCACAACTTATTTTTAAATTGTGCAAGCCCCTCAATAAAACAAACCTGGTTAACTTGCCCCGTAATTTCGTAAGGTTTATCGGGTTTCATAAAATAGTTGGTCATCCTGTCAACAATATTTGCGGGGTCGTTTTTATCAAGCAATACCTGGCAACTGGTATAGGCGCCTTCCTGCAATGTTGTATCGCCGGTGGCGCGAACATTTCTGCCATTGTACAGTAGTACAATACCATCTGCTGTAAGCATGGCTGGCGGCCCGCTTTCAACAAGGTCGCTGTCAAACTTGCCGTTTCGTGGCTTAATTACCGGTTTTAACCTTGTTACATCCACGCCATAAAAAGGCATATCGCTTTTTGCCGTATCGGTTGCATCCCTTTCAACCGGTTGCCAGTTTATCAGATCGTCGCTGGTAGCAGCCCATATATATTTATCGCCCCAATACATCCAGTATTTGCCATTGATTTTTACCGCTGTTATTTTACCATCTTTATAAACCGAAACAATAGAACCCGATTTTGACCACACATTCATGTATTTGCCCTTATATGCGTTTGCAAACACGCAACCATATTTTTTCCAGTGCAAAAGGTCTGTTGAGGTTGCAATAAAAAGGCGCGCCTGTTTACCATCAAATGCAGTATAAGTCATATAATAGGTACCACTGCTGTCCTGTACAACACGCGGGTCTTCACAACCGCCTTCCCATTCATATTTTTTGTAAGCATCATTATCCGGGTATAAAACAGGGGCTGGCATCTTGGTAAAATGCGCCCCATCTGTACTATAGGCAAGGCCAATACGGCTTGTGCCGGCTGGCTTGCCAATATTATCCTGCGCGCGGTACAGCAGAAATACTGAATCGTTACGTACTACTGCCGCAGGGTTAAACACGTCTTTTTCTTCCCAAAAAACAGTTTGCTTTCTTACAGGGCATGTAAATGACGCTTTGCCGGGGCTCATAACAGGGTTTGCAGAATCAAGCTTGGTAAACGGCAGCAACGCCCATAAAGGCTGTGCGATTGTGGCTGAATCTTTATCTGTTGTGCTGCTTTCTTGTGTCGTGCCCTTACATGAAACCAGGGCAAAACATAAAAAACAACCCGCAAAAACAACAATATATTTCTTCATAAAGCTATTTGTTGGCAATCTATGTAATTTTTGTTCACCGCCGCAGTTTGCCAATGCACCGGCAGATAAATACTTGCATTATTAAAATGAGCAGGCCGCCTTACCTTTGCGCGGCTAAGAGTAGACCATGAAGGAGTTATCAGTTATTATAACCGTATTAAACGAGGAAGAAAATATTCTGCCTCTTATTAAAGCAACTTCCGAAGCATTACAGGAACTGGATTATGAGTTGATCTTTGTAGATGACGGCTCAACAGACGGTACAAGGGCTAAAATAAAAGAATTGCTTAGCGACCGGATAATACTGATTGAGTTAAAACGTAACTATGGGCAAAGCACTGCCATGGCCGCTGGGATTGATAATGCCCGTGGGGAATACATTGCCCTAATGGATGGCGACCTGCAAAACGACCCCACAGATATACCAATGATGCTTAACAAATTAAAAAGTGAAGATTGGGATATTGTTGCCGGCAACCGGAAAAACAGGAAAGACGGTGCAGTGCTGCGAAAATTGCCAAGCCGTATTGCCAACACCATTATACGGCGTATGACGAAGGTTAATATTAAAGATTACGGGTGCACACTGAAAGTATTTAAATATAACATAGCTGCTGACCTTGGCCTGCATGGCGAAATGCACCGGTTTATACCTGTAATAGCATCAATGCAGGGGGCCCTTATAACACAGGTTGATGTAAAGCACCACCCACGGCAGTTTGGCAAATCAAAATACGGACTTGGCAGAACTTTTCGTGTAATGAGCGACCTTGTAATGCTGGTATTCTTCAGGCGTTACAGCCAAAAGCCCATGCACCTGTTTGGCACGCTTGGGTTTGTATGCCTTTTTGTTGGTATAGTAATAAACCTGTATTTTTTGGTATTGAAGTTTATGGGACGGGATATATGGAACAGGCCATTGCTTATTTTAGGTATGATATTGCTTTTTGGCGGCATACAACTTATAACCATTGGTATACTTGCCCATATAAGTATGCGCACTTATTACGAAGCTTCGCACAAGAAAGATTATAAAATAAGGCGCATCTGGAACGGTACCCCACAACAATAATTTACTCACTATATTTAGCGCATGTTCTCATTCGTAAAAAAAATGCCATCATGGTTAAAACTGCTGGTAAAAATACTGGTAACAGGCATTTGCCTTTGGTATGTTAGCCGCAAGATTGACTGGGCGCAGAGCATACAAATAATACGCAGGGCTAACATGCTTTGGCTGTTTGCAGCAACACTGCTGTTTGTTGCATCAAAACTCGTTGCATCTTTTCGTTTAAATATCTATTTCAGTAATATAAATGTGCAGCTTTCACAGCGGGCCAACCTTAAGCTTTACTGGCTGGGCATGTTTTATAATTTGTTTTTACCCGGTGGTATTGGTGGCGATGCATACAAAATCATACTGCTTAACCGCGACCATAATTATTCTGCCAAACAATTAACTGCGGCGGTGCTGCTCGATAGGGTTAGCGGTGTTGCAGGCCTTGGCATCCTGGCTATTTTTTATTACTACGCACTACTCACAAATACAACTGCATTGCTGTTATTAATTGCTATTGTGCCGGGTTTACTTATTTACTACCTGCTTATAAAAAAAGTGTTTCATGCTTTCATTAAAAGTTTTTTTAGTACGCTGTGGCTGGGTGTAATGGTGCAGGCGTTGCAGGTTGCCAGTGCCTGGTGCATAATGCAGGCGCTGCATATAACGGAACACCATAATGCATACCTGCTTATATTTTTGCTGTCGTCAATTGTGGTTATTTTACCCGTAACCATTGGGCCACTTGGTACAAGGGAAGTTGTTTTTGTGTGGGGCAGCACTGCCCTGCTGCTTAATAAAGCCGAAAGCGTAAGTATAAGTATAAGTTTTTTTATTATTACACTTTTTATTTCGCTTATTGGCATCTACTGGGTTTATAAAGATCCATTGAAAGAAAACAAAATAGTGGGAGACTCAGCCATGCAATAAAATTTTATCTTTAAGTTTGTTGACCTTGACGGGTGACAAATTCACGTTTGACGATTCACGATTCACGTTTATGACCGACGACCTGTTATATCAAATAGCCCTTACCTTAATACCGAGCATTGGCCCCGTGCACACAAAAGCACTTGTTGAGCATTTTGGAGAAGCAAAAAATGTGTTCACAGCAAAAAAGAAAGAGTTTATTTCCATTGAAGGAATTACCGAATTAAAAGTAAAAGCCATTAAAGATTTTGAGGATTTTGCATTAGCAGAGCAGGAAATAAAATTTATTGAAAAATACAGGATACAGCCACTCTTTATAACTGATAAAGACTACCCGCAACGTTTATTGCATTGTTATGACGCGCCGCCCATGCTGTATTACAGGGGCACGGCCAATCTTAATACTTCAAAAATAATAAGTATTATAGGTACCAGGAGTTATACGGAATACGGCAAACATATAACCGAAACACTCGTTGAAGAATTAAAAGATCAGCAGGTATTAATTGTAAGCGGGCTTGCCTTTGGTATTGATGCTATTGCCCATAAAGCTGCCTTGCACAACCAGCTTGCAACGGTCGGTGTGCTTGCCCACGGGCTTGATATTATATATCCCGCACAGCACAAAAGCATGGCAAAAGAAATGATACAGCATGGTGGCCTGCTTACCGAGTTTAGGCAAAGCGCAAAAGCGGATAAACATAACTTCCCCAGGCGTAACAGGATAGTAGCGGGTATGGCCGATGCCACAATTGTTATTGAAACAGCAATTAAAGGCGGCAGCATGATAACTGCTGCACTTGCAAACGGTTACAACCGCGATGTGTTTGCCGTACCCGGCAGGATCACCGACGAAAAAAGTGAGGGCTGCAACTATCTTATACAAAACAACCGGGCAATACTACTTACGGATGCACAACAGTTAATTGAAACTTTAGGCTGGGAAAAACGAAAAGTTAAACGCAAGGTGCAGAAAGAATTATTTATTGAGTTGACTGCTGAAGAACAGGTGATCGCTGATATTTTAAAAGAGAAAGACACCGTACATATTGATGAATTGTATTTAAAAAGCGGGTTAACCAGCAGCACTGTTGCTGCCGCTATTTTAACGCTTGAACTGCAGAATGTAATTGCGTCACTGCCGGGAAAGATGTACAAGTTGCTGTAAGTTTACTTAATGAATCAGTCACACATAATGTCGATAAACGATTGAAGGAGAAATGATTATTCCTGCCTTTTCTGCTTCAGCTTTCGGACTTACTGACTTCCTGTCTTTCGGACTTGTCCTGTTAATTTTTCTTCAAAACACTTTTTATTGGCTTTGGCAATTTGTGGTTTAGGTTATTTTACACATCCAAAAAGAACCTGTTCATGCCAAAATATCTACCCCTGCTTTTTATTACAGTTTTAATTTTTAATGCCTGCAAACAAAAACCGGTTGAACCCGTGTATGTTGGGTTGCAGGTGTACAAAGTATATGATTCAAGCAGAACATTTGACACAACAGCAACATCAAAAAATGTGTACCGTCCGGTTAAAATTGATGTTTTCTTCCCGTCAGCTCAAAAACCAACAGCCGCAGGCGTAACCTACGGGGATATGATGGATATGTACGAGCAGCGGTTTAATTTCAACACCCCGCTTGATACCTGCAAAAAAACCACGCTGATGTTTGCAAAAGCATTTTGCCAGTATTTTCATGTTAACTCGGTTAATAAATTTTTAGGCTTCCCGCTTACCATTTACCGTTCGTTGCAGCTACCTGCAGAAAAGCATCCGTTAATTATTTATGCCGCTGGTATGAACGGGAGCTCGTGGGATAACCCGGTTCTTTTTGACTCACTGGCAAGCAACGGGTATGTGGTTGCGGCAGTAAGCTCGGTTGGCAAATATCCCGGCTATATGTCTGACCCGGTTGATATGGACGAGCAGGTGCGCGATATTTTATTTACTATAAACCAAATGAAGGCTATGCCTTATGTTGACAGTACCAGCATTGGTATTGTTAGCTGGAGCATGGGCGGCACTGCTGCCTTAAAAGCTGCTATGCTCACAAAAGATATTAAGGCCATTGCATCATACGATGGTACGGATATACACGCGTACGGCCCGGATAAAGACTGGGATAAGCAGTTTAAACAGATAATGGCCATACCGCCAACAAATGTGCAGTCAGTTGATGTGCCTTATATGTATTTGAGAAGCGAGCACCCTGACAAAATAGACTCTATGTACAATGCCCTGCAATTGATATCGTCAAAAGAAAAGTATTTTATGAAGTTTACCGATGGCCTGCATGAAGATTTTAGCAGCCGGCCCACGGTTATTAAGTACGCTGAGCCCACACTTAAAAACGTACATACTGAATATGTGGCTGCCATAACAAGGCTTACCCTGTTGTTTTTTGACCAGTATGTAAAAAAAGACAAAGATAAAAACACGGGCAGCTATATTGATGCATTGGTACAAAAAGACAGTACTTTATATAAAAAGGATTGGCCGAAGTACTAGGGGCTTCAATCGTCATTGGTCATTGGTCAATTCTTGTAATGCCATTCATAAAACGTCCAACACAATCATACTTACCTCCACAATAACCGGCAACTTGCAACCGGAAACCTGCAACTGGTTCCTGTCCTCCACAAAAACTTTAAACTTTAAACGCTGCATTACTTATTCCAGCACCTTTTCTGTATGGGTAAGCTTGCCGTTAACATTCATGCCCTCAAGCACAATGCGCAATTTTTTACTAACGTCATTGTTGTAAAAAACAAATTTCAATTTATGTTGAAATGCCCTAACCATAATGTTGGGGTTCCAATAAAGGGTTGTTCTAACATCAGCACCCAGGGCATCAGGCTCAGTTGAATAATCAGGGCTGTAAAATTCTTTAACCGGTGTAAAGCCTGCCACAGTAACGGCCTTAAGCGCACCGCCAGATGATGTGTCTTCATTGCCCCTTCTTGTATAAATAGCAAGTGATGGGTTGTTTTGAGCTGTTATTAGTGCCCCCTGTTTATAAAATTTTACATACGCAACATCAGACAGCTGAACGCTGGCTGCGGTTTCATCATCCGTTTGCAGTTCATCCAAAAATACCAGCACTTTGCCCGTAGTGCCACCGCTTATATTAACATGCGGCCTGAAAAAATATGACGCAACGGGTGGCGAGCCATTCATTTGTACCTGCAGGCCGGGCACTTTATCCATTAAATAAGTTGCCAGGCTGTACATTCCTTTCGCATCAGGATCGTGTGCTACATCAAATGTATAAGTGTTGCCCGTGTTACTGCTTTGAAAATTAGGTGTTGCATATTTTTCGTCAAGCACGCGCATGGATGCTTTTGCTTTTGCTGTTACAGTTACATTTTTTAATGTAAGGTTGCCAAGGGCTTTTGTAAGCTCTTCAGCACGCGCTTTTAGTGCCAACTCATTAACCAGCGACAGGCTGTCTTGCTGCATAGTAGCCATTATTGGCACATTATGGTAGTTTTGCAACGGTGGTAAAAAGGTATTTGTAAAACTAACAATCCCTTTGTTTTCAGTTTTTCGGCCACCCAATAATTTATAGTGAATATCCAACGAATCGTAAAAAGCACCCGGTGTAATTATAAATGTACCGTCGTCCCTTATACGCTGGGTATATGCCATGTGCAGAGAGTCGTTGGTATCCGTTGAGCGCATGTTGAGGTTTATCATCGTTCCCTCGCTTACCACGCTGTTATCGGGCATGGTAGCGAGGCCATTAATGGTAACATAGGTTGCTTCCCGCTGATGTTTTGTTACGGGTACGGTGCCCGCCATAATATCATCCCATTTATATCTTCTCCAGCCATTTGTAAGCATTACAAGGTCAAGCGCTTTTTTTACACTGTCGGAGTTATTAGAGAAATAATATGAAGGGTTGTTGATGTAACCCTTCAATTCAGCGCTTAGCAGCAGGTGTGATATGATGTTATAGCTGCTGTCGTAAGGTAAAGAGGCATCTGTAACGGATACTGATAAACTGCCCTCCATTGAATCAGGCACATCAATCTCAACCTCATTACGGCCCCTTTTCCCAAGGTTTTTCTTCGCAGCACTTATCTCTGTATTAAAAGCGTAATCGTTATTATTTATAAACACTATTCTTTCGGCAACCGGCTTCCAATTGGCATCAAACAGGGTTAGCTGTAAAATGCCGCTTGCAAGCTGGCTGGCAGGTACCGCGTTTGTTGCGCCCGCTGTTTTTTCAAGGTCAAGCGCAAACTTAAAAGCCTCAACCTGGTTCATAGTGCCAAGCAGGTACATTTTTTTAAAGTTAGCAGGCGCGTTCGCACTTCTGTCTATATGAAAACTAACCTTACCGGCAGAAGCCGATGCTTTTAACAGTGCGCCTGCGGGCAACGCCGGTGCCAATGCTGCTGTGCCTGAATCGCCTTCATCATCTTTCCAGCTTATTGTATATGCCTCACCGGCTTCAGGATTTAAGAAGAATTTGCCCATGCCGTCATGTTCGGTAAAAATAGAATCCAGCACTTCACCGCCTTTATTTTTTAATGCCCCGGTTATATTAACAGGCCTGCCAGACTGATTTTCTGCCTTAAAAGCCACCGCGCTCATAAGCGATTGCACAAGGTTACCGCCTTCGGGCATAACAGATACGCGTATTTTATGAGAGGCTACCCTTGCTTTAGAATCTATTTTAGGCTGAATAACGGGAATATCTTTATCAAATAAAAAAGCTTCGTCAAAGTTCATCATCCAGCCTGTATATGCATGCAGGTGAATAACACCTTCCTTATAATTTTTGGGTACTATCATTTGCCCGTACGATGTTGAAAATGCAATTGGTTCAACTCCGTGTAAAATAAGATTGCCGTTGCCATCGATCCAGTCAGTATACAGGTCCTTGCTTAAATTGCTCATGCCCCAGCCGGTCATCAGGTAGGCTTTGTACCAAATAGTATCGCCTGGAAAATAAGCTGATCTGTCAAAATGAAAATAGATACGCTCCTGCCTGTATTTGGTGCTATATACCTGCAGCGTTGAATCTAAGTTTTGCGCTTTGGTAACTGCCGCGCATACCAAAAAAATAAAGAGAGGCAAAAATAGTTTCCTGTTTCTCATGTAACTGCTTTATGGGTTTAGCGCTATAATATTAGGCACTTTTTTAGTGCGCAACAATGCCTTATAGAAATTTTGGCAATTTATAACTTTTCAAAAAGCCACCACAGCTTTTTTCGGTGCTTTATGCTATAATTTGTGGTAATGTATTTGCTTATGTGGTCGATGGCTTCATCAATGTCGTCGGTAAGCAGCACAAGCTTCAGGTCGTCCTGCGATATTGTGCCCTGTGGTACCATTGCCTCAATGGTTTCCATCAATTCTTTATAATATTCTTTGCTGTATAATACAAGCGGGAAATGCGTTATCATGGCGGTTTGCACCAGCGTAAGCGTTTCAAAAAACTCATCCATAGTGCCAAAGCCACCAGGCAAAATAACAAATGCGTAGGAGTATTTAATAAGGATGGTTTTGCGCACAAAAAAATAATCGAAGGTTACTGATTTATGCAGGTAAGGGTTTTCTTTTTGTTCGTGCGGCAGCACAATATTGCATCCAACTGACATGCCCCCGTTTTCAAAAGCGCCGCGGTTTGCAGCTTCCATAACCCCTGGGCCACCACCAGTTACTGTTGTAAAACCCAGCCCGGCAATACGTTTGCCAAACTCACGCGCGGCGATATAATATGGGTGATCTTCTTTAAACCGTGCAGAGCCAAACACTGTAATGCAGGGGCCAACAAAATGCAGGGTACGAAACGCCTTTAAAAACTGCCTGAATACTTTTATCGCAAACTGCAGCTCGTACGACCGGCTTTTAGGCCCGTCTAAATACACCATTTCCTTTGCCGGTATTATTCTCGGGTTCTTAGTATTCATACTTAAAATTATCTTTTAAAAAGGGCATAAAAGTAAAACTTATCGCAACATGCTTAATTTGCAACCATAATAAACTGTTTTATGCGCATTGTTTCTTACAACGTAAATGGCATTCGCTCCGCAATGAGTAAGGGGTTTGTTGACTGGCTAAAAACTGACCCTGCTGATATTGTTTGCCTGCAGGAAATTAAAGCGGAAAAAGAGAACGTTGATTATGCGCAAATAGAAGCACTGGGCTTTGAAACCTACTGGTTTTCAGCGCAAAAAAAAGGATATAGTGGGGTTGCAATATTTACCAAAATAAAAGCTGACAATGTTGTTTATGGCAACAAAATTGAGCAAAGTGATTTTGAAGGAAGGGTGTTGAGGGTCGATTTTGGCGATATTACCGTTATAAACGCCTACTACCCAAGCGGCACTACCGGTGGGGTAAGGCAGGCATATAAATACCAATGGCTGGATGAGTTTTTAGATTATTTAAATACGCTGCGCAAAGAACGGCCACGGCTGGTGGTTTGCGGCGACTATAACATAGCCCATCGTGAAATTGATATACACGACCCTAAAGGCAACAAAAAAACTTCAGGCTTTTTACCGGAAGAAAGGGCGTGGATGGATAAATTTTTGCAGAATGATTTTATTGACAGCTACAGGCATATACACCCCGAAAAAGCACACAGTTATAGTTGGTGGAGCAGGCGTTTCCCCACGGTGCGGGCGCAAAACAAGGGCTGGCGTATAGATTATATAAGCGTTACCGGCAACCTGAAAGATGTTATTGCAGAGGCAGCTATTTACCCGGATGCAGTGCACAGTGACCATTGCCCGGTGTATGTGAGACTGAGCCCCTAGGCCAACCCCCAAACCCTTAAAGGGGCGCTTTGCGATGAGTGAAAATCAAGACGGCAAAGGGACACGATTAAGCAGCATTAATAAACTTTAATATGAGTGAGTTTGAAAATAGTGACGAAGCCCAAAGCCCCCCTTCAGGGGTAGGGGTTACCCCTTCAGGGGATAGGGGCATGAGTGTGGGTGACAGTTTGCTTCTCATCTATAACATTACCACCCAGGTAGCATGGCCCGTGCATGACGCCTGGCTTGCATGGATGCTGGATGATTATATACCTATGGTACTGGGTACAGGCTGTTTTGTAAAACACCAGGTGGTGCGCCTGCTGGAAACAGATGAAACGGAAGGGCCCGTATATGCCGTACAATACTATGCTGAAAGCAGGCAACAGTATGACTACTACAGGCAATTTTATGAGCCGCAGTTTAAGCAAACGACGGATAAGTGGGGTGACAAAATATTCAGTTTTGCATCGCTTATGCAGGTTGTGAATTGATTGTGGAAATTTAATTTAATGGCTCCTCAAAATTCAAAAAAGAATATTATATTGCCCTAAAAGCCGCACCTGCATTGCATTTCAGCCCGTATTTTGTTAAAACCCTTTGCCAGCATAGGTTTCAGCAATTTTACCGGCATCTATTTTGCACGTGCTAAATATCAATAGGCGCTCAAATCCTTTATTGATGCGGGTTTAAAGGGTACGTGGTTTTTAATATTATATGCAAAAATATTTTGCCGAATAACAAAACCGAATATATTTGTTTCTTATTCATCACCATTTAAAAATAACAACAGCCATGAACAAAGCTGAATTAGTTGCTAAGATTGCCGAAGATGCAGGCATATCTAAAACACAGGCTAACGCCTCAATAGATTCTTTTACTGATGCAGTAGCCAAAACCTTAAAAAAGGGCGAAAGCGTAACATTAGTTGGTTTTGGTACTTTTTCTGTTTCAAAACGTGCTGCACGCACAGGCCGTAACCCACAAACAGGCGCTGCTATAAAAATTAAGGCTAAAAAGGTTGCTAAATTTAAAGCCGGTGCAGACCTGGCTAAAACTGTTAATAAATAACCTTTTTAAATATTTTTATGAACAAGGCCGATCTGATAGCTAAAATTGCCGACGACACTGGCATTAGCAAAACCCAGGCTAATGCTGTTTTAGATTCATTTACCGGGGCCGTAACCAAAAGCTTAAAAGGCGGTGGCAAAATAACATTAGTGGGCTTTGGTACCTTTTCAGTATCAAAACGTGCCGCACGCACGGGCCGCAACCCACAAACAGGCGCTGCTATAAAAATTAAAGCAAAAAAAGTAGCCCGTTTTAAAGCAGGTAAAGAATTATCTGCCAAAGTATAATTGTTTGCCGTTAAAACATCCATAAAGCAGGGGGAACATAATTTCTCCTGCTTTTTTATTGCAGCTGAATAAACAAATTTCTGCACCTTTGCAGCCTGTTAAATAAATTTATCATTCAAAAAAACAATCATGGGCAGAGGAGATAAAAAAACAAAAAAGGGCAAAATATTTAAAGGTTCATTTGGTAAAAGCCGCCCGTCAAAGCCTGCAAAAGCAAAAAAAGCAGAAAAAGAAGCATAGAGTTTAAGAAGTTTACAGTTTGAAGTTTACAGTTTGAAGTGTCAGTTTAAAGTTTTTATGGAGGGTGCAGGCGTTGCTTTGTACCCTCCTATGTTTTTTGTTTTGGCGTTCTTTGCGGTTGAAAAGGTATAAACACAAAGCGTACAAAGTTTAAAATACTCAAAAAATTGTGTATATCCTTTCAACCTGCGGTAGCTGCGTTCCATTCTTCCACACAATAGATAATAAGACACGAACCGGGCGAAGAAAATCCTGCACATCCTTTCGGTCTGCGGTATCTGAGTTCCATCAATACCCGTCAAGCGCATAGTTTGTAACAAAATGACACATAAGGTGTATCAAAACCGTACTGTATTGTAACTATCCTCGGGTGTAATCAACTGGTAATCACTGCATTTTTATACTGGCACATATTTTAGCGCATAAAAAGATAGGCTATAGTTATGCCGCAAAACTGCATGTTACTGCCACTGGCCAATTACTATAAAAATAAAAAAACTGTAACTAATTGTAACCATTCACGTTAAACCAAGTAAATAAAACAAATAGAAACATGAAAAAATACTTCCTGCTTTTTGCAATAACCTGCGGCGTGTATGCTGCAAATGCCCAGCTTAATGATAATGAAACACCTTACTCAACCAGGCTACTATCGGCCGACAATATACAATCAGTTGAAGTGAGAACGTCTGGCGGCAGTATAAGTGTAAAGGGCAATAGCGGCAGCGACGCCCGTATTGAAATGTATGTACACAGCAGTAACGGCAACAATACGCTGACAAAAGAAGAAATAAAACAGCGCCTTGACGAGTATTATAACGTTGATATATCAGTTAGTAACCACAAGGTTACTGCCATTGTAAAAGAGAAGAGAAATAATATTGACTGGAGAAGGGGTGTTAGCATTTCCTTCAGGGTATATGTACCCCAAAATGTTTCGACTGATCTTGAAACAAGCGGCGGCAGCATATCGCTTGCAGATTTAAATGGTAACCAGAAGTTTGAAACAAGCGGCGGCAGCCTGCATGTTGATGATCTTGCCGGTCATACGGTTGGCAGTACATCTGGCGGCAGCATCCATGTATCAAACAGCCATGATTACATTGACCTTGAAACAAGCGGCGGCAGCATAGAGGCAAGCAATTGCAGTGGTACTATTAAACTTGAAACAAGCGGCGGATCACTGCACCTTGACAATTTAAAAGGTACTATACGTGCAGGCACCAGCGGTGGAAGTGCGGAGGGTAGCGACATTTCCGGCGAACTTGCTATTGAAACATCCGGCAGTGGCATAAGGCTTAGAAATTTATCATGCAGCCTTGAAGCTTCTACCAGCGGATCAAGCATTGATGTTGAAATGACAACGCTGGGCAAGTATGTAAAAATAGATAACAGTGGTGGTAATATTAACCTAACTATTCCAAAAGGCAAAGGTGTTGACTTGACACTTGACGGTGACAGGATAAAAACAAATGAGCTTGATAATTTTAGGGGCAGCCAGGAAGAAGGCCATATGAAGGGCACATTAAACGGTGGCGGCATACCCATAACGCTTGACGCAGGCGGTGGCAGGGTAAACCTTACTATAAGGTAGGGTTAGAGGTGCTGATTTTGGCGACAACACTCAATATTTCGATTACGGCTGACTTATATTGACCCTAAGTGAAATATTGAGTGTTGTTTTTATATGGTTACAGCCATGGGCTCTATAAATCAAATTCTTCTTTCATTTGTTGTGCTGTTTTTTCAACAACAGCGTGTATGTAAGCCACCTTCTCGGGTATCTCTTCAAGATTTTGTCTTGTTTTTGCATTTAGCTCTACCTTTTTAATATCACTTCTTATAGCATTGATGTTTACCAGTTCAATGCTCGATTTCATTTTATGGGCAAGAAAAAAAACCCTTTCCCAGTCGCCGTTATCGCACGCGGTTACTAGTTCCGAAGCATTTTTGGGAACATTTTGCATAAACAAACCAACAATGTTTTTTATAAACCCCTCATCATCTTTCTGTATAATTCTCAGGTCTGCTAAGTTGTATAATTTGTCTTCCTGCACTTCCTGTGCGGCAACCGCTTCATCAACCGCTTCGGCTTCGGCTTCACCGCCGCTAATTTCAAGGTAGTCAGCAGGCAAAACGCCTGAAATAGCCTCATACAGTTCTTTTTCTTTAAAAGGCTTGGTTAAGTATCCATTCATTCCCACTGCAAAATATTTTTGTTCTTCCCCTTTAAGCGCATTTGCGGTAAGCGCAATTATCGGTATATTCCTTTTCTTCTCGTCAGCTAAAGCCCTTATTTCCGATGCTGCCTCAATACCATTTTTTACCGGCATCTGAATATCCATTAATATAACGTCAAAATCATCCTGCTGCAACAACAATATTGCCTCATTTCCGTTTCCGGCTGTTTTGGCTTCAAACCCGAAATGCTGTAAAATTTTATTAGCCAGCAATTGATTAATATCATTGTCTTCAGCCAATAACACTTTTACTTTTTTGTTTATTACCCTGTTTTGCTTTTGTTCTGTTTTCTGGCTCATCTCTGGTTGGTGCTTGTAAGTTTTAAAAGGTATTTCAACGTGAAAGGTACTACCAATATTTAGTTTACTGTCAATCCATATCCGTCCTTTTTGCATATCCACCAGGTTTTTAGTTATTGCAAGCCCTAAACCTGTGCCCCCGTACATACGGGTAGTTTCGGGGTGCGCCTGGGTAAAGGGGCTAAATAACTTGTCAAACCCTTCGTCGCTAATCCCAATGCCGGTGTCCTGTACCGCAATGTGTACCAGGGTTGTTTCCTCATTAACATTGTCTGCTGAAGCCACTACAGTAACGCCGCCACCGTGTGTAAATTTAATTGCATTACTGATAAGATTGTTCATTATTTGGGTAAAACGTGTAGGATCACCGCCGATGACAAGGTGTTTCCCGATATTTAAAACCAATTGCAGCTTTAATTGTTTTCCTTCGGCAACAGGTTTAAATAGGCTTACAATATTCTGCAGCCTATCGCTAATATTAAATGGTATCACTTCCAGGTTAACACTACCGCTGTTAATTTTTTCAAGATCAAGTATGTCATTAATAATATTCAGCAGTATTTGCGCTGAATCCTGTACAATTTTTAAATAACCCGCCTGTTCTTCATTCAAAGGTGTTTTTTGTAAAAGGGCAGTTATGCCCATAATGCCGTTCATGGGCGTGCGTATCTCATGGCTCATATTGGCTAAAAACTTCTCCTTTATTTTAGCCGTTTCCTCTGTTAGTTTTTTAGCCTCTTTTAATTCGCGTTCTATTTTTATCCGGTCGGTAATATCCTGTGCAAACGATATAATATAAGGTTCAGCACCGGGCGTTTCAACCCTAAAATTTTGATACATCAGGTACACTACACCACCATTTTTATGTATTACCCTGAAAATGCCTTTTATTTTTTTATTGTTTTTTACGGGCGTAAGGTAGTTTTCTTCAAAAAGTGGCTTATCATTTTCAGGTAAAAACCACCTTACACTTCTTCCTACTGCCTCGTCTGCTTTGTAGCCCGTTTGTTCGCAAAAAGCAGGGTTAACTTCTAATAAAACACCCTGTATATCATGGGTGCATATTAACGCCTGGCTATAGTTAAACAGGTCTTTATATTTTTTTTCGTTAACCGCAATCTGCTCCTCGTATTTTTTTCTCTCAGTAATATTAAACCCATAGCCAATAAGCAGCTTAATATTGTTATTTGCATCAAAAACAGGACTTATTTTGCGCAAATGATAAGTTACTATTCCATCCCGGCTTACCATTTGCTCTTCCCATTCAAGTTCAATTTTTTCTTTTAACGATTTTAAAAGCAGCTCCGTCCTCTTTTCAGCAATCCCAGCGTCCTTGCCCCGTTCCCGGCAAAACTCAAAATCATCTTTACCTATTATCCATTCTCTTATTTTTTCGTCTCTAATAGCGGCAGGGTTTACAAACATATACCGCAACGACGGCGAAAGCACAGCAATATCAGAGGGCACCTTATTAAGAATGTCCTCATAAAACTTTCTTTGCCCGGCAATTGTTTCGGCTGCCTTTTCTGTTTCTGTAGCATCATAAAACATCCACATATCAGCTGCTACCCTGCCATCATACATGAAAGGTGTATAGTCGCGGTATATCACCCTGCCGTCGGTAGTCTCAATACGGTCGTTTAAAACACGCTGTTGTTGTTGCGTTATTTCAAATACCCGCCTGGCAATTCGTTCCGGGTCTTTAAAAAGATGCTGTATTTGTTCTAAAATGTTAAGCGTATTTTTTCCTCTAACCTCGGCAGCATTGTAAGGTATATGCAAAAAATCGCAAAGCATTTGGTTTACTGCAATTACAATTCTGTTGTGTGTAACAAGTAAAGTAGGGTAAGGCATATTGTCAATAAACGCCTTTATACCCTTGTCATTAAACAACGCATCGTCATCTTTCTGCAAAAGTGTTTGCATATCTTCCATATCATCAAACTCAACGTTTCGCCACTGCAATATTTTTCAGTTACCGCGCGCTGCCCGGGCTCGTTAAGGCTGGTAAATGTTGTTGTAAAACGGGGTTTAAACCACCCTGTCAGCTTTTTTTACCAGGTTAAGTTCATTATTTTTTATCATCCTGTAAATGGTAGATTTACCTATATCCAGCTTTTTTGCCACTACTACCACATCGTAATCACTATTATCCAGCATTTGCTGTATAAGCTTTATATTATAATCCTTAAGGGTTAACCCGTTTTGCGGCATGTTGAATGAGCCTGCCGTGGTGGCGCTGCCATTGCTGCTATAATTGCTCAACTGCAAATGCTCCTCATTAATCTCATCATCATCGCATAGTACGCAGGCAAGGTCGATAATAGACTTTAGCTCCCTAATATTACCCGGGTAGCTGTACGACATCAGTTTCTTTTTCGCCTCAACCGACAAATTCTTTTTGCTTACCTGGTTTTCGCTGCTGTACTGCTCAATAAAATTGCGCGCTATTAAAATAATATCGTTGTCGCGCTCCCTTAACGGCGGCAAATGTACGGGTAAACCAAGCAAGCGGTAATAAAGGTCTTCCCTGAATTTCCCTTTTTTTACTTCTTCAAGCAGGTTACGGTGTGTAGCAACAATAATACGGGCATTTATTTTTATTATTTCGTTGCTGCCAACGCGTGTAATCTCTTTTTCCTGCAGGGCACGCAGCAACTTTGCCTGCATGTTTATATCCATCTCCCCTATCTCGTCTAAAAAAAGTGTGCCTTTATTAGCCTCCTCAAATTTGCCCAGCCTGCGCGAAACAGCGCCGGTGAACGAGCCTTTTTCATGACCAAAAAGCTCACTCTCCAGCAATTCACCCGGAATTGCTGCTACGTTTATGGGCACAAACGGCAGTTTTTTTCTTTCAGAATTAAAATGGATCGATTTTGCAACCAATTCTTTACCCGTACCTGTTTCGCCTGTTATAGACACTGTAATGTTGCTTGAGGTGGCTTTTTCCATCATGGTAAAAACCTTCTTAATAGCCGGGCTGGTACCAATAATAATTTTTTGAAAATTGTATTTCTTTTCTACCTCTTTTTGCAGACTTTCCAGTTCCTGTTTCAGCTCAATGTTTTCGCGCAGGTTTTGTATTGCCATCCAAAGTTTTTCCTGCGTGTCGCTGTCTTTTACAATATAATCGTGGGCGCCTTTTTTAAAAAGGTCGATCGCAACCCGTATATCTTCCTGGCCGGATATCATTATAACTTTTGTATCCGGGCTAACTTCCCTTATCTGTTTCAATAATTGGTCGCCGGTGGCATCCGGCAGGGAGTAGTCGAGGGTAAGTATGTCAGGTCTTTCGTGCAGGGCGCTAAGCACTTCCTTTGCCGAGCCAAATTTTTTAACCTGGTAATCCGGGTTTAGCGAGAGGAAATGTGCCAGTACGGCACTATACACAGCATCATCCTCAACAACAAATATGTTTATGGGTTTTTGTTTCATTTATTGCTCACAATATTGTAAATATCGGGTTTTGTGTAATTTATGGCAAAAAATACATTGCTATAATAAATAGCGGCCACTGTAAATTGTATTTGCCGCTGTTACTTTTTTTACAGATAAATGGCCTTTATGGGCTATTTTTGTTACCATGAAGGTAAATAACGCGCTGGTTGATAACCTTGCCCACCTTGCAAGGCTTGAGTTTAGCGAGGAAGAGAAAATGGAATTGCAGAAAGACCTGGAGAGCATGATTGCATTTGTTGAGAAGCTGAATGAAATTGATACTACGGGCGTACCACCACTATTACACATGAGCAGCGAAATAAATGTTTTGCGCAACGATGAGATAAAAAATTCAATAACACATGAGGAAGCTTTGCTAAACGCGCCTGTACCAGATGAGGTTTTCTTTAAAGTTCCCAAGGTAATAAAGGCCCCCGCTTTAAAATAAGTTTAAGCGAGCCCTTATAGGTACCTTACAATGGGTGTAAAGTTTTAGAACAGCCCGCAGGCTTATGCAGCCCCAAAAGAATATTTATTATGCAACCGACGATCATTCACTTATACGACCTGGAGAAACGCTATTTTATGGGTACGCAGGCGATACCTGTTTTAAAGGGTATTTCGCTTGATATTTTCAAGAATGAGTATGTGGCGTTAATGGGGCCGAGTGGTAGCGGTAAAAGCACTTTAATGAACATTCTTGGCTGCCTTGATACACCTACGGGGGGAACTTATGTGCTTAATGGGAACGACGTAAGCAAGATGGCTGATGACCAGCTTGCAGAAATACGTAATACCGAAATAGGTTTTGTTTTTCAGCAGTTTAACCTTTTACCCAGGTTAACCGCTGCCGAAAATGTTGCCCTGCCCCTGGTATATGCAGGCATATCAAAAAAAGAGCGGCTTGACAGGGCGATGGAAGCACTTAGAAAGGTAGGCCTTGCCGACAGGAGCCACCATAAAAGCAATGAAATGAGCGGCGGCCAAATACAGCGTGTGGCCATTGCAAGGGCTATTGTTAATAACCCAAGCCTGCTGCTGGCAGATGAGCCTACAGGTAACCTTGATTCAAAAACCTCGGTTGAGGTAATGGAAATATTTGGCAATATACAGGCGGCCGGTAACACGGTTGTGCTTGTAACACATGAAGAAGATATTGCATCGTACGCCAAGAGGATTGTGCGCCTTAGGGATGGCCTTATTGAAACTGATACGCGCAATGCCCCAAGGCAGGCGGCTATGGTGTAGGGTGTAGTATAACCTCATCCCCCTCTCCTGAAGGAGAAGGGCCCGCCGAGATTGAGGAGAAGAAAATGTGGGATTTAAGTATGAATGATACAGCACATCGTCACTTCATTTTTCCCCCTCAATAAACAGTGCACAATTTTATCACACCCGTAATTGCATGGGCAAAGACTGGTTGTTTACCACCTATCTTAGCACTTATTTACTACAGGTTGGTTTTAAAAAGCCCGTTGGGCAGTGGTGCTATGTCTACAAAAATATATACAAAAACAGGCGATAAGGGTACGACCAGTTTAATTGGTGGCACTAAAGTGCCTAAAAGCCATCTACGTATTGAAAGCTATGGTACAGTTGATGAATTAAACTCGTTTATAGGCCTGGTGGGCGACCAGTTTAATGATGAACACAGCAGGCTGATGCTGAAGGAGATTCAGGACAGGCTTTTTACCATCGGCTCATCCCTTGCGTGCGACCCCGATAAGGAAACCAAAATGGAAACGCCTGACCTGAACGCTGCTGATATTACCCTGCTAGAAAACGAGATTGACAATATGAATGATGTACTGCCGGTTATGAAGAATTTTATTTTACCGGGCGGCCATATGGCAGTATCAACCGCGCATATTGCACGCTGTGTTTGCCGCCGTGCGGAACGGGCATGTGTTAATATGCAGCAACAGGGCATGTTTGTTGAGCCGCTTGTTATACAATATATAAACCGCCTTAGCGATTACCTGTTTGTGCTTGCAAGGTATATTGGCCACCAGCTTAATGTGCCTGAAGTTATTTGGAAGGCGAGGATGTGAGGGGGGTGAGAACTTGTTTTATTTTTTAACACATAGGTGCAGTAGGGAACATAGGAACACATAGAAAAAGGGGACATAGAAAGCTTCGCTTTTTGCACATAGTGCGGATGTTTTTTTTAACACACATAGTGCGGATGCTTTTTATCTGTGTACCCTGTGCTTGTTTAATGCCGCAGTGCGGCATGGTTAGTTTCAATTTCTAAAAAAACATTTCCCCATGCGGTTTAACCCGGATAATGCTATTGTAAAACTTTGTGCGCGTGGTATGGAGCTGGAAGGGCAGGGCAGTAAAGAAGAAGCTAAACAATTATTTTACCAGGCATGGGATGAGGCTGCAACGCCTTTTGAAAAATTTACTGCCGCACATTATGTAGCGCGCCACCAGCCTACCGCTGCTGATAAATTAGCATGGGATGAAAAATGCCTGCGCATTGCTTTAACCATTGATGATGAAACCATGAAGGCCACCTACCCATCACTATACCTTAACATTGCCAAGTGCTACGAGGATTTGAATGATATGCAGCAGGCAGGTAAAAATTATTCGCTGGCATCATCGTACGCAACCTTTCTTGCAAATGATGGTTATGGTAATATGATAAGGAGTGGTATTGAAAAAGGGCTTGCCCGTGTAAAGGCTGCCGCAGAAAACTAACTCTTCTTTTTTTTGACCAAACTGCCCCCTATAGTTGTCGTAACAGCCCAGCTACGCTTACGTTTATTGTGTATAAGTTTGCCAAACTTTTATCACCATTAAAACAACAACCTATGTCTTCAATTTTGCCGGTTACTAAACAGTTAATTCTTCACACAAAGCTTTTTAATAATGTGCTAGATGGTATTACTGATGATGAGGCACTTCAACAAATTAACAGTCACACCAACCACCTTAAATGGATAGCAGGCCACCTTACCAATATACGCTTTAATATCACCTCTATGGCGGGTGTACAAAAGCCTTTTCCCTACCATGATGTGTATGTGGATATGACGCAGCCACCACCGCACAACCGTAAGCTTGATGCAAGCCTGCCCTACCCTGCCTTAGCCGAATTAAAAGCGCTGTGGAACGAGATTTCGCCCATATTTACAGATGCGATAGCAAACCTGTCTGCAGAGCAGCTTGCAATGAAAATGCCTTTTGCTGTACCTACCGGCGATACCTTTGAAGGTGCCATTAGTTTTATAGGCAGCCACGAAGCTTATCACATAGGGCAAATGAGCATTATAAGGCGGTTTGTTGGGCAGAGTGCCATGAGTTATATGTAAGGTGGAATTATACCAATTGGACAAAACTAATTCGTTATAAAAGCCAGGTGCTTATAATACATTAGATGCATATGTGTGTTTAAGCTTAAAGGGTAATGTTTCACTTACAATGCTTTCTGATAAAGGGTTTCAAGCCATCAACATATTGTATTTACTTTTGGTTTGACCCAAAAAGTAACATAAGGTCAATCCCGCCCAAGGCGGGACGAAAAAAGCTAAAAATTAACTTGTCCGGCTAAAATGAAATAGTCACAACATTTGAATATAGCCAGGCATCAGTATGACTTCTGTACTAAGAATATTGCCTATCTTCTGTGCATGAATTTCATTTTTTAACGCCTGACACGTTAGTTTTCTTAACGCCTTTTTTCGGATGCCGTCTGCTATTTGCGCAGGTGCGGAGGTTGCCATTTTAGATAATTAGCTTTTATCTTTCCAGCAAGGTCTTCCTTATGCTTATGCAGGCTATCTATTTTAATATGTAAAACGGGCTGCATATCTTTATTATATCACCTGTACTAACAATGCCGCAGAGTGCCATCCTACGCTCATGGCTATGCTATGGACACTCTGCGTAGAAGGAAAAGGCAGCCGTTGAAATACCTAAATCCCGGCAGACATCTTCTGCCTTGCGGCCATTCTCATGTTCCTGGATGGCCTTTACAATCTGTGTTTCAGTGAATCTTGTCTTTTTCATATTTACTCATTTAAAATTAACTTTTTTGTCAACTTTTAAATGAGCGAACTTTAGGGGAGCTTACACACCAATTAACCGTAGGGTGTAGGCTAAGGTAAAAGCTGGTGTTGCTATCCGTTGCTTGCAGCAACGAATGGCGGTCAACTTTTTCATTTTGCCAAGCTACCGAGAACAGGGGGCAGCAACAGCTTTCGTTTTACTGACACGCTACTGTTAGCGGGGTTGCCTGATTACTCCCATTTACCCTTACCAAGCAAATCTGGTAGGCCGATTCTTAAAGAATCAAATTCATTGAGGGTAATTTTTATAATGGCCTCGGTATCGTGAGATTTTTTATAATAAATTTTATAAAATGATGTATCGGTGCCTGGTGGTAAAGGGTTTGCTTTAATCAACACAATATTATCATGTTTATAAAGCTGTAAAATAGTTGATTTTGTGTATACAATGTTATATGTTGCGCTTCCAGTTTTCCTTCCCAATCTAAAACCGTCCCCCGCTGAAAAAATGGCGTATAAATTATCATCAATGTGAAGTGTTTTATCTGTCCACATATCGCTACAACTTAAAAGACAAAATAATCCTGTAAATATTAAAATGATAGAGTTTCTCATAACTTTTAATTAACTGAAGATGGCATAACAGTGGCGGCCTTATGTGTATTATCTTGATTATTTGACGTATTTGATTTCTGCTGTATTGGTATGCCTAAAGGCGCACAGTTAACCGCAGGGTGTTGGCCAAAGTAAAAGCTTGTGTTGCTATCCGTTGCTTGCAGCTACGGATTTTATATAAAAGCCCGCCTCTGGCGGATATTCAAAGTCTTAATGTATAGGCTGCGGTTAAATGCTCAATTGGTAACAAACCTTTGCCGCCGTTATAATCCCTTGCACTACTCAACAAATAATCTTCGTGCTTCTCAACAATGCCGGCTTTAACCGGGTTATTGTGCAAGTAATTTAATTTTATTAATGTAAATTCTGCTGTTTGTAATTGCATAGGCTGGTTGTCTTGCTGCCAAAACTGGTAGTTTTCATTTCTGCTGTTAGCAGTTCCTGCTTGTTTAAACAGCCATAGCAGCCAGTGCTTCCTGCTTTCTTCTTTGTTGTCTTCAATTTGTTGTATAATTTTTTTGGAGGTATAACTTTTAAAGTCCCTGAGAATATCTGAAAGATTGCCTTTTTCAGTGCTAACAATTAAATGTAAGTGATTACTCATAATACACCACGCATGCAGGCAAAGGCCTTTTTCTTTTATGCAGTATTTTAAACTGTTTAGCACCGTTTCAACATAACAATACCTGCTAAAAATATCAATCCATTGTATAACAGCAAAAGTTATAAAATGCACGCCGAATTGATCCCTTATCTTGTAACCATCGTCTTTCATGCAGAATAATTTCTTCAACAATTTAGCTATTTTCAATAATTTCAGCAACAGCAGGCAAATTCCCGCCAGAGGCGGGCTTTTATATCAAATCCGTAGCCGCAGGCAACGGATAGCGGTCAGCTTTTTCATTTTGCCAAGCTACCGGGAACAGTGGTATAAGTTTGCCAAAAGTTTATCACCATTAAAACAAAAACCTATGCCTTCAATTTTGCCGGTTACTAAACAGTTAATACTACACACAAAGCTTTTTAATAATGTGCTTGATGGTATTACTGATGATGAGGCACTACAACAAATTAACAGCCATACCAACCACCTTAAATGGATAGCAGGCCACCTTACCAATATACGCTTTAATATTACTGCCATGGCGGGTGTACAAAAGGCTTTTCCCTACCATGACCTTTACGTTGATATGACGCAGCCACCGCCGCATAACCGTAAGCTTGATGCAAGCCTGCCCTACCCTGCCATGGCTGAATTAAAAGCCCTGTGGAGCGAGATATCACCCATATTTACAGATGCGATAGCAAACCTGTCTGCAGAGCAACTTGCCATGAAAATGCCTTTTGCCGTACCTACCGGCGATACCTTTGAAGGTGCCATTAGTTTTATTGGCAGCCACGAGGCCTACCACATCGGGCAAATGAGCATTATAAGGCGGTTTGTGGGGCAGAGTGCCATGAGTTATATGTAGCAGGCTTAATTGCTTAAAAAATAAAACCCTCTGCCGTGGCCGAGGGTTTTTGCTTGCATATCCTTGTCATGTTAAAAAACGTTGTAGCCAATGCTAAGGTAGTATAACCCGCCTATCATTGGGTTGCCTGCCGCATTTACATAGTAATGGTTAAGCAGGTTGGTAGCGCCAAGCTTAAACAGTAATTTTTGTTTGGTAAGCTTGTAGCTTATTTGTGCATCAAGCGTGCTGTATGCATCAACAGGCCCAGATACAAAGTCGCCGTTAAAATAAAACGCATCCTGCCACCTGTATATAATATTAAAGCCTAACTGTTTTTTCGGTCCAAATCCTGAATTACCAAAACCAATATTGGTGCGGTACTTTGGCGTATTAAACTGTGCATCAAAATTAGCAGGCACGTTGCTTATATCGTCTGAATAAAAATTCCAGTTGATGAAGAAATTATTCTTCAGCAGGTAGTCAAGTGATAAGCCCCAGCCCCAGGTATTTACTTTGCTATCACTGTTTACAGCAATTGAAATAGGCGTTGGCTTAGTGGTAGGATCTTGTATGGTAGTAATCCTGCCAAGAAAGTTTTTATACTCGCCATAATAAGTGTACACATCAAACAGTACCTTTTTAGCAAACAAAGCTTTATATCCCACCTCAAATGAAGAAGAAGATTCAGGCTTGTATTCGCCAAATTGCTGTACCACTAATTTTGTTGGGTCGCCCGTGGCAGCAAATTGTTGAAAGCTTGCCAGCGTATAAACAGGGTCAGTATCAAAATGATGAAGTTGCCTTAAAGCAGGTAAGCCGCCTATTAACAGGCCCGAGCCTGTAGTAAGATTAATATATTGGTTTTGATTTGTAGGAAACCTGTACGCCGTTTGGTAAGATACACGTATGTTCTGATCTTCAGCAACTTTAATAACTGCAGATACCCTTGGTGTAAACCTGCCTTTAAAATTATCGTGTTTATCAAAGCGCCCAGATGCGGTAAGCTTAAGCACATCTTTAAACAGTTTTTTTGATAGCTGGGCATACGCACCAACCTCGTTGGTTTTTATAGCACCGGCAGTATCAATAAATAAAGTGCCGTGGCTGTTAAGTACATATTGCTTCCAGTTTGCACCGGCCAATAGGTCCCAACCGGCATCTTTTATTTTTAACGCATCGGAGAAATTATATTGCCCTTCAATTACGTAAAGGTTTGAACGGTCAAGAAAATGGCCGCCGAGTGGTATGGCTTTTTGTGCCACCGTGTTAAACAACTGCTTAAAAGCGTCACTGCCTGCGGCTGGCCGCCCCTGGTCGGCGTAAGACCTTGCTGCGTTAAATGCTGTGGTGTTATCTGCACCCTGTTCTCTTGCCTGTACAAATGCGCCAATAAATTGCGGGTACCATGATGTGCTGGCCTTCCATGCTTCATTAAACAATTGTGTGTTTACCGTAGCATCATAAGCATCTCCTGAATTTTCCTGCGTTGTATACCCTCTTAAAAACCAGTTTTTAGAACGAAGCTCAGCTTTATACTGACCCATCATCAGGTTTTTAAGCGCAAACCTGTCTGCGCCGGTGTATACGGTGTTGCCTGTGCCATAATAGCCCATTACAGTAGCAGTAAGGTCGTCTGTTATTTTATAAACAAGGCTTCCTGATATTCTTACATTTTTTGTTTTGGGGTCGATTATATCAGATTCTTTATACCCTGTTCTTGAAACATTTTGGTTGGGAATTATATTATCACGAAGCCCAAAGTAAAACGGCACCAGGTTGGTTACCGCACCCTGCAATGGTGCAGGCAGCGAACCGATAAAGCCTGCTATCTGCTGTGGTGTGGCATTGGCGGGTAAGCTGGCATTCATGGCGGCAACAATATCAAGCTGGCCGCCGGTAGCAGCTAAAATACCTGCCCTCGTTTGGGTTTGTACTGAATTGGCTACACTTTGCATGTTCGCAGTAGTTTCATCACCGTATACATTCACCCCATTATAATTTGGATCGCTCTCCCTTGTACCGGCAATTTGGCGGCCTGAGTTAACGTCATAATCGTTATAATTATAAGCTACCCAATCGTCACCCTGTATGTATTGACCTGATATTTTGTAGGCAAACCGGTCACCTATTTTTTGAGCCCAACGCAGCGTATAATCGTTATATACTGATGAGTTTCTGCCGGGGTTATTTACGTTCATCATACCTTCTTTTACCTGGAAGCTTAGGCCCTGGTATTTAAAAGGGTCTTTACTGTTTATAAGCAAAGTACCATTCATGCCACCTGAGCCATACAAGGCAGATGATGCACCGCTGAGCAACTCCATGTTGTCTACATCAAGTTCTGTAAGACCAATTACCGCCCCAACAGAAAAGTTAAGGCCGGGCGCCTGGTTATCCATACCATCAACCAACTGGTTAAAGCGGGCGTTACCACTAAAGTTAAAACCACGGGTGCTTGGTGTTTTAAATGTAAGGCTTGATGTTGTGATATCAACCCCTTTTAAGTTACCAAGAATGTCGTAGTAGGATGTGGCGGGCGATTGCCTGATAGTAGCACTGCTTACTCTTTCGATAGAAACAGGCGATTCAAGAATTCTTTCAGGTACCCTTGATGCAGCTACAACAATGTCCTGCCCCAACACGTAAGCCGGATCAATGGCCAGGTCAATTTTATCAGTTGCAGAACTAACCTGGTATTCTTTATCAGCAAACCCAACAGAACTTACAATAATAGTAAATGGCGGTTTTGCATTAGTTACCAATCTGAAATTACCGTTCTCATCAGTAAACGTTGATGAACCGCCTCCCTTGATGGTAATAGAAACTGCTGGTAAATTCTCGCCCCCTTTGCTGTTTTTAATGTGGCCCGTAATAGTAATGGAAGTTTGTGCGAATACCGTTACTGACAATAACAGGGCGGATAAAACACAGGATATTTTATTTTTCATTTGGCAGTAAGTTTTAATAATGAGCAAAATACCGATTGTTATATATACTATAAAATATTATTGCGTATAATTTACAGTTTTATCTTCTTTTAAGGTTTATGTTATATAAAGTTCAGCATTTAGTTATAAAAAGTATTTTTGGGGCATGGCAAATTTTCAATTCCCTCAACAAACTGCTTTTTACAAAGGAAAAGTAAGAGACGTGTATACCGTAAACAACAAATGGCTTGTTATGGTGGCAAGCAACCGCATTTCTGCGTTTGATGTTATTCTGCCCGAGCCCATACCTTACAAGGGGCAGGTATTAAACCAGGTAGCCGCCTATATGCTTGATGCTACAAAAGATATTTGCCCAAACTGGCTTGTTGATACCCCCGCACCAAATGTTGCCATTGGTAAAAAATGTGTGCCTTTTAAAATTGAAATGGTGGTACGCGGTAATTTAACCGGGCATGCGTGGCGCACGTATTCATCGGGAAAGAGAATATTGTGCGGAGTAACTATGCCAGACGGGATGAAGGAGAATGATTTTTTTCCAGCACCTATTATTACCCCATCAACCAAAGCCGAGGAGGGGCATGATGAAGATATTAGCAAAGACGAAATAATAACAAAAGGATTGGCTACTGAAGAAGACTGGGCTGTATTGGAAAAATATGCGCTTGCCCTTTTTGCAAGAGGGAAAGAAATTGCTGCGAAACGGGGATTGATATTAGTTGATACAAAATACGAGTTTGGAAAACTTGGTGACGAGATATATTTAATGGATGAAGTGCACACGCCAGACTCAAGCCGCTATTTTTATGCTGATGGTTACGAAGAAAGACAGGCCAGTGGTGAAAGGCAAAAGCAATTGAGCAAGGAGTTTGTACGTGAGTGGCTTATTGCTAACAATTTTATGGGCAAAACGGGCCAGACAGTACCAGTAATGAATGCCGACTGGGTACAAACAATAAGCAACCGCTATATTGAGCTATACGAACAGGTAATTGGTGCACCCTTTGTGCCGCAGCAATTGAGTGATGATGAAACCCATGAGCGCATTTTGCAATCGCTGAAGAAGAATGGGGTGGTGTGATGAATTGATGTGTTTTGTTTGATAGGACGCAGATGAAGGGGATGGAAAGGATGAGCAGGATTTTTTAGAGTACTTTAAACTTTGAGCTCTTTGCGTTTCTTCAACTTCGTGCCCTTCGCGGTTAAAATAAAAAAACAACCTGCAAAGAACCCAAAGGTATTTAACGCAAAGCGCACAAAGCAAGGTTTAGCACCCTCAACAAAAACTTTAAACTTCAAACAGGAAACTTTAAACTTGTAATTAATCTTCTGGTTGCTTCTCCCCAAGCCTTGGCCGTAGCCTTACCTTGCTTTTGTTAAATATGTTCTGGCCTTTGTCAATGCCTTTGCGTATTTCTTTTTGTCTTTCAACAGGCATGTGTATTGTTTCTTTACAATCGGTGCTGCAGCAACCATCATATTTGGCGCCACAATCTTCGCACTGTATAAAAAGCAGGTGGCAGCCATTGTTCTTGCAGTTGGTATGGGTATCGCAGGGCTTACCGCACTGATGACAGTGGGCTATTATATCTTCTGTTATACGTTCGCCCAGCCTGTCGTCAAACACAAAATTTTTACCCATAAACTTTGTTTCAAGCCCTTGCTCCCTTGCCTGCTGTGCATAGTTTATTATACCACCTTCAAGGTGAAAAACATTTTTAAAGCCGTTGTGCAGCATGTAAGCGCTTGCCTTCTCACAGCGTATGCCGCCGGTGCAATACATTATTATGTTCTTATCCTTCTGCTCTTTAAGCATATCCACAGCCATGGGCAACTGGTCGCGAAAAGTATCGCTGGGTACTTCAACTGCTTTTTCAAAATGCCCCACCTCGTACTCGTAGTGGTTGCGCATATCAACAATAATAGTATTCTCGTCCTTCATCAAATGGTTCATTTGCGCGGCATCAACATAGCGTCCTTTATTTTCCATACTGAATGATGGGTCGGTAATTCCATCGGCAACTATCTTGTCCCTTATCTTTACTTTTAACACCCAAAAAGATTTACCATCATCATCAACAGCAACATTTAAGCGCAGGCCATTTAGTACATCAATACAATACAAAAAAGTTTTAAACGCGTCAAAGTTTGCAGTTGGTACGCTTACCTGTGCGTTAATACCTTCATTAGCCACATAAATGCGGCCATAAACTTTTAGGGCAACCAGGTTTTTATACAGGTAATCTCTGAATTCCTGCGGGTTTTGAATGGGGAAATACTGGTAAAAACTAATGGTAGTACGAGGTTCAGCCTCCTGCAGTAAACGCTCCTTTAACTCCTCATTAGAAATGCGGTTGTGTAAAACTGGCATAGTAAAACTTTATTTCAGACATCAGCAAACATCAAAGAAATGCTGCCAATATTCCATTAAAAAATATGGACCCAATTGCATGTTGGGCAAAATATCGTTGCAAAAATACATATTATGAATTTAACTGCATTTTAATAAGCATCTTAAAAATGCTATAAAAAATTGCATCTTTTAATTTAAATCTTCTCCGCGCGTTATTTTCGCTTTTTAATACACAATTATAACGTGCTTAATACCCTGTCATCATATCAAATCAATGCCCTAAAACAGCTTGCTGCTTACAGGAAGAAGTTTTATTATAACGGTATAATTGCGCCACCCCAAATGAAAAATAAAAAAGACCTCGTGCAGGGGTTTATTGATATTTTTTGTGAACACAATTTTGCCGATACAGATTATAACATAATTCAACAGGAACTTATGGAGTTTGACAGTATTGATGAATGGATAAACCAGGCATCGCTACCGGCCATTTTAAAATGCCTTACATATTTTATATGGACCGATAAAATTATGGAAGGTTATTTTGTATCGCGAATAGAAACCCAAAGTGTAGACAAATTGCTGCGCCGCCTTGAAACCCTGATTAAAGAAGAAAGCACTATTTACGCGTGATAATTGCGCTAATGCAGTTTCCTGGCATAACTGCCTGTTAATGCTGCTACGCCGGATATAATTCCCCCAATAAAAGCGGTTACAATTATTATTACTGATGCCCCCAAGCCAAGCAGCCCCGATATTTTTTGCAGTAAAATGTGGTTATTATTAACATCAATAAAAAAAGCAAGAAAGCCCCATAACAAAAACATACCTGTAAAACCGGCAACAAATGCTTTCCATGCTTTTTGGTGTACTGCCAGTGCTACAATAGCTGATGTTACTGCAAAGCTCCACCAGGGCAGGTACAGGCAAATTGCGAAACCCAATGCAGCCGTTAACAATATTGAAATAACAAATTTCATTTACCGTTTTTTTTATTTTGAAAAGGTTATGGTACCCAACAGGTTTTGTTGTTTTTGCATGTCTTCTTTCTTAAAAATATGTATCGGGTAGTATTCGCCCTTCAACCACTTATTAATAAAAGTATCATAATACTCACTGCCAGGGTTACCGCTTTGGCCGCCCGGGTAAAGCCCATACGCCTCAGTTTCGTCAGTTAATTGCACGACCATTCGCCAGCTTGGGCCATGGTATTGCGTGTAGGCGTTTATTATATGGTCGCCGCCGCCCGAAAGCAAATGAAGCCTGCTTAACGCTGGTATGCGCAACAGGTGTCTTATACCGCTATTTTTAAACCTGCCCCAAACCAATGCACTGTCTTTTTCTGCCCTTACCATGTCCGGAACTGTTTTTTTAAATGCAAGTGTAATAATATCGCGGAAGGTTTCTTTTTGGGGTGTTGTTATATCATCAGCAAACTCATATAAACTGTCCTTTCTTAAAGCACGTACCAATGTTTCATCGTCGATCGGGGGTAAGCGTAAATCGGTTTTAGAAAACTCATCGTTATATACACCATACATAACATTATCCCATAACGATGTAAATATGGTTGGCCCCTGCTCGGTTGCATCGTTCCTTAAATTCCACGAGGTAAAAATATCCAGGTATCTCTTTTCTGAATCGCTTAAGGCAGATGTGTTGATATACTTTAGCAATGGAGGCCTTGCCATTTCTGCCAGCAGGTTATAGTTATCGGTTTGCAAATGCTGCATATCTTCTGCCGTTATACCCTTCATAGCAGCCAAGTTGCGGTTAATAATATTGGGCCTGAAGTATTCATAATCGGTGCCGCCCATATAGTACGGGTAGCTGGTATCGTAAGCATATTGGTTTGCGCTGCTTACAAAACCCCTTGAAGGGTTATGCAATACAATATTCTCACTGTCGGGTATATTTTGCATGGCATAACTACTGTCTTTGCCAGGCATAACAAAATCACCCTGCCTGCGCCATTTGGCAGGAAAATTACCCTGTTCTTTTATGGCTATATCCCCGCTTTTTGACGCAAATACAAAATTTTGGCCCGGATTTTTAAAGGTTGAAATGGCGTTTTTATAATCATCAAGATTTTTGGCCCTGTCAAGCATTATAAATGTGCGCAGTTCGTTGCTGGGGTCGTGTGCTGTCCAGCGCAAGGCATAAGCTTTGCCATCGGCAACCCTGTTATTGCCATTGTAATTTTTATCGTACATAACAGGCCCCCAGAGAGTCATTGGTATTTCTTCCACATGCTCTGGCTTTCCCTTTATTTTTATCACCTCCAGCCTTTTTTCAGCCTTCTTCCATTCATAATTAAACAGGTAGTGGGTTTGACTGCTATCCTGGAAGGTTACCGAGTAATAATCTTTTACATCACGCCCGGCATTGGTAACCCCCCACGCGCAATCGTCGTTAAAGCCTATGATTATTGCCGGTGATCCTGGGAAACTTACGCCGTAAACGTTATATGATGGTGTTGAAATTTGCATTTCGTACCAAAGTGATGGAAGATTAAGGCCAAGATGCGGATCGCTGCACAGGATGGGCCTGCCGCTTTTTGTTTTTGTACCATCAACCGCCCAATTGTTACTGCCATTGCCTCTATCCGGTTTTACAGGGTTGGCGGGTACTTTAATAGTCTCTTTATAATTAAAGTAAAGTGAATCGGCCGTTTCAGGAATTTTTAGGGTTACACCGCGTTTTGCAAAAGGCGTTCCTTTAGGAATTATATTTTGCACCGAATCGTTACCATAAGGGAAAAGTTTTTCAAACTGCGCTTTTGAAAAAATGGCTTTTGCATTTGTCATTTCAATGTCGTTATCAGCCCCGGTGAGGTCATAACTCATATATTTTAAAAACAATGCACTTTTAAGGTTTGTCCATGGCTCCGGTTTATAGTTCAACAGCTTATATTCAAGCGGGTAATTCGTTTCGTCAAGGGAATTAATGTATTCATTTACACCTGAAGTATACGCATCAAGCGCTTGTTTTGTAACTGGGTCTGCCTCCATGGCTTTTAATGAATTTTCGGCGCCGTATACCATGCCGAGCCGCCTGAAAAAAATATCTATTTTCAAAAAATTGCTTCCATTTGAGCTATCCCCCATTATTTCACTAAGCCTGCCGCCTGCCGCATAGGTCTGAAACTCCATTTGCCACAGGCGAAACTTTGCATGCAGGTAACCCTGAACAAAATAGGCATCATTGTCATTGTCGGCATATACGTGCGGCACCAGCCTGTCATCAAAATATACTTCGGTTTTACCCTGCAGGCCCGGTATTTTTATATTGCCATCAAACTTGCTGCCCGTTGCTTCGGCATTTTGCCAAAACCCCTTTTGCGGTGACAGGAAATAGCCCATCCGTGGTGTTTTGCCACCGCCCTTTGGCAAGGGCATATCAAGTGTTACTATTAATACAATGGTTATAGCTGCATATAAAATGCAAAAAAATATTCTCATGCAGAGATTTTGAAATGAAAGTACGGAAAAGAAATCTAAACGGCAATCGGGAAACGTCAATCGTGAAAAGTGAAAGGCAGAAGTGAAGCGGGAAAACTCATGGGTCAATCAATGGTTTCGAAGTTCCGGGGGTGAAAAGTTATTCTGAAAGCCTGCAGCAGGTACTGCTTTTCCGCTTACAGCTTATAGCTTACTGCTGCTATTTCCCTCCCGGCAGAGGCAGTTCAAATGTAAAACGGCTGCCTGCACCAGGTTTGCTGGTGGCCCAAAGCGAGCCATTATGCTTTTCAATAAACTCCTTGCAAAGTATAAGGCCCAGCCCTGTGCCGGTTTCTTTTTTTGTGCCTTCGGTCAGTATTTTGGTATCAATCCTAAAAAGGCTTTCAAGTACTGCCGGCTGCATACCCATGCCATTATCCTGTATGGTAACCTGTACGCTTTTGCCACCGTTTTTATTGCCTGCTATTTTACCTGTTACAGTAACCTCGCCAAACTTATTGGTATATTTAAAAGCGTTTGAAAGCAGGTTGCGTAAAATGGTATTAATCATTTCGGCATCGGCGTATACCTCAATATTACTGTCAATATCAAGCTGTACTGCAATATCCTTTTCTGTTGCAACAATATCTAATACCTGTATATTGGTTTCAACCAGTTTGTGCAGGTTCAAAAAAGCTGGTGAAAATGATATGCGGTTTGTTTGGCTTCTGGACCAGACCAACAGGTTTTCAAGCAGCTTGGCCGTGTTACCAATGCTTTTATGCAGCAATTGCAGCAACTCGTTTTGTTTTTCAGGGTCATCTCCAAACGCTTTACTATTTATAAACTCAATAAGGCTTAGAATGGAGCTCACAGGCCCGCGCAGGTCATGTGCGATAATAGAGAAAAATTTATCTTTTGCAGCGTTGGCTTTTGCCAGTTCTTCTGATGATTGTAACAATTTTTCGTAGTTATCCTGTATATCCTTCTTCTGCTTTTCAATAAGGTTGCTTTGTATATAACGTATAATATTTATACGCCATAACAATACTGACACACCGCAGCATATAACAATGCCCGCAAAGCCATTAACGCGGTTTGATAAAAGCAAATCAGGGTTTGATTGTGTTAGCGCCAGGCCAAAATAAAATACCAGGTAAGATGCCAGGTAATATAGCATGGAGAATAACGGCTGCATTAACAACCCCATAGCGCAAACAGCACAGGTAAGAAAAAATGAAATAATGGATGAGGTTACCAATTGATCAATTATTACCGCTGAGGCACCCCATAAAGGCAGGGTGATGAAAAAAGTGGTAACCAGCAACAGGGACAGTTTACCGGAAAAATTGCGTGTACGTTTTATATACAGCGCTATAAAAAGCAGCACTAAGTGAAGGCAAATAAAAACGGCATGCAAAAGCAATATTAACTTTCGCCATTTAATTTCAACTGGGGTACCGGCATTTACGTTAAAATAAAAATGAAGCAGGAAGAAAATATTACACCCTACTGCCCCGATAGCCAAATATAAGGCGCGCCTGGTATTACTCTTCCTAACCTGTTCCTGAATGCTTTTTGCGTCCCCTCCTGAAATTTTAGGTAACAAATTTTTCCATTTCGCAGCAATCATAACATTGCAATAATATGTATATTTTTTATATACGGCTGCGTATTTGCCACAAAAATAGAAGTGTGACGGACGGTAGAATTACTGTTTAAAGGTTATTTACCCCTCATTCAACAGGTCTTGCATTTACGACATCCAGTTAATGCCCGCTTCGGGGTTCCACTTAACAGTTGTTTTTTTAAGCTTCGTCCAAAAACTGATGGAGCTTTTACCCGTTATATCGCCCACGCCAAACCTGCTTTCGTTCCATCCACCAAACGAAAATGGTTCACGCGGCACAGGCACACCAATATTAACACCAATCATACCAGCGCTTGCTTTTTCAGCCACATACCTTGCGATACTGCCGCTTTGTGTAAATACAGATGCAGCGTTGCCATACGGACTGGCATTCTCAATAGCCAATGCCTCATCAATAGTGTTGCTGCGTATAATGGCAAGTACGGGCCCAAATATCTCTTCCCTGGCAACGGCCATTTCGGGCCTTACATGGTCAATTACAGTAGGGCCAACATAATACCCTTCTTTCATGCCGTTAACCACAGCGTTGCGGCCATCAAGCAATATTGTTGCGCCCTGCTGTTCAGCCTCGGTAATGTAGCGCTCAATTCTTTCCTTAGCCTGCTTTGTTATAACGGCACCAAGATTTTTACCCGGTATTATTTTGCGGGCTTCCTCAACAAGCTTATTTATTATATCATCAGTATCGCCTACAGCCACCATTGCGGATGCTGCCATGCAACGCTGCCCGGCACACCCGCTCATTGATGCAGTTATGTTTACCGCTGTCATGGCGGGGTTTGCATCCGGCATAACAAGTAAATGGTTTTTTGCACCGCCCAGCGCCAGGCATCTTTTAAAACTGGCTGTGGTACGGGCGTATACAATTTTTGCCACTTTAGTAGAGCCCACAAAGGATACCGCCTGTATTCCGGGATGGTCGCAAATAGCTTCCACCATTTCCCTATCGCCGTTTACAATGTTAAATACACCACCAGGCAGGCCAGCCTCTTTTAGTAATGCAGCTATGCGCACCATAGTAAGCGGCACAAGCTCAGACGGTTTTATTATCATACAATTACCAAGCGCTATGGCATTTGGTATTGTCCAGTTAGGCACCATTGCCGGAAAATTGAACGGTACAATTGATGCAACAACACCAACAGGTACTGTTTCTGTACGGCACTCCACCCCCCTGCTTACTTCCATCACTTCACCCTGTACCAGTTGCGGCAGCGAGCATGCAAATTCAGTAAGCTCAATGGCCTTCTCAATCTCAGCCTTTGCTTCGTCGTATGTTTTACCATTTTCAGCCTGTATAAGCCTGCTCAGCTCGTCAATATCACGCTCAAGTAAGTATTTATATTTAAAAAATACTTGCACCCTTTCTTTTATGGGTACTTTGCCCCAATGCGCAAATGCTTTTGTGGCTGCTGTTACAGCAGCATTAAGTGCAACTGGTGAAGACATAACCACCTTACCTATAACCGAGCCATCCAGCGGGCTTTCAATTTCCATCCATCGGTTATCTTCCTCCGGTTCTGTCCATTCCCCATTAACGTAGTTTGTTACTAAAGGCATAGCATTGTTTTTTTGAAGGTTTTAAAAGTACGATGTTTTAAGGTTAGTATTTTAAAGCAATGGGTTATGCGAATAAAATGCGTATAACGGCAGCCATGTTTTTATTAAACATTTATGTATCTTGGCGGGGTGTGATATAAAGCCCAGTGTATTGCGCTGCTGAATACATACAGGGCCGTGAGCAAGCCTAACAACCAAGCTAATATTTTACAACGTGGAAGATGAATCCGAAGCTATACCGGGTGCCGGCGATGAACAGCCTGCAGGCAGTGATGCTATTGCCCAACCTGAAACTTTAAACTTAAACCCTGAAACTAAAGAAATGGAAGTACACCATCACCCGCACGTTGAGAAAAAAAATTTTAAAGAGTACCTGCTTGAAGGGCTGATGATATTTGTTGCTGTTACAATGGGTTTTTTTGCTGAAAGCCTGCGCGAAAAAATAGCTGCAAAGGAGCAGGAGCATCAATATATGGAATCCCTGTATTACGATCTTTCCAGTGATGAAAAAGGATTACCGTTCCTGGCAGATTGGATGAATGGTCAAGTTGGCGAAGCTACGCTGCTGCAGGCGCAATTGAAAAATATAACTGCTGACAAAAATGCTGACAGCATATACGTTAATTTAAGGCTATTAATACGGCAGGTTGGTATCAGCTTTTTTATAACCGACCGAACCATTACACAGTTGCGCAACGCCGGCGGCATGCGGCTTTTGCATAATAAACAAATAGCCGACAGTATTTTAACGTACTATAAAGATATTGAGCTTTTTGAAATTTTGCAGAATGCCACATTAAATCAAAAGGGTTTGCTGCGCAATGCATACACGCCCATTTTAGACGGTTATGAATATGACAAAATAGTTAACAGCGACGACCATGTAAGTTACCCTACCAGTGCGCTGCACTTAAGATCGGCCGACCCAATTGCAATAAACAATTGCCTGCTTGTAATAAGCGATATTAAAAGCCTGCAAAGCTCACTTGTAAGAACGTGCCGTGATATTATAAATGAAGCAGGAAGGCTTAAAAAAGCAATTGCTGTGGCATATAGTTTAAAAGATGGTGAATAAGGGTAAAAAGCACCAACTGAGGAAAAAAACAAAGTCAAAACAGCAAAAATCTGGCTTTATGGACGAGGAAAGCCTGTTAAAAAATCAAAAAAAACTACGGCATTAATTAAATTAATAAACCGAGCATATAACCTGGATAATGAGCAATAACACAAAACAACGGTTAATCAAGATGCTTATATATATTGTTGTGGGTTTTGGTATTGCATTTTTGTGGCATCAAATAAAAAACCAATAGTATGGATGATAGTCGGGAGGGCCGAGAGACCGGAAGTCCGGAAGACGGAAAGAGCGGAAGTATGGAGGAGAATAACGTTAATGAGACGGTTCATGGTGCTGTAAATACCTGTAACAATGAGGCCGAAGCTGGACAACTTGAAGCTGAAAACTATAAACTGGAAACAAAAGATATGGAAGTACATCACCACCCGCAACTGGAGCATAAGTCCAAACCGTGGAAAGAATATATACTTGAATACATAATGATAGTGCTGGCCGTTACCACCGGATTTTTTGCAGAAAGTTTAAGAGAGCATATTGGCGATGGCAAAAAAGAAAAAGAATATATAGCATCACTAAAACACGATTTGATGACTGATACTGCTAACCTTAGCTTGTACATAGCAGCCTACAAAACAAAGGTTAGTGAATTTGACTCATTAATACAATACCTGCGCAACCCTGCGGGCGCTAATGGCAGTAATTTGTATTACCTGGCAAGGCTCTCAACGCGGGGAACCGTGTTTGCCAATGAGAACAATACTATAATACAATTAAACAGCTCAGGTAATTTTCGCCTTATAAGCCGTAAAAAAATAGCGTCGCAAATTGTTAACTATGAAAAGGACATTGAGAATTTTAAAGCCATTTTGCAGATTGACAGTAAAGAGGCAGATGAAGTACACCCTTATTTGAGCAAACTTTTTGATGCAGCCGTATTTGATGATATGATGAGCACCCAACTTGATACTACGCATAATGCTTATACCCTGCTGGCATACGGGGCACGCTCAACAGTTGGCAGGCCACCGGGTAACCCACAGCTAAGAAAAGCAGACAGCGATTTACTTAATGGCTTAATATACCAGCTGCACCAGCGAAAAAGTACGTTTGTTGTTGAGGTAAGGCTGTTTTATACACAAAAGCAGCATGCAGTTAAGCTGATTGATGAAATTGATAAAGAATACCAGTTGCAGGATTAAAACGCCACGCAGGGCCAAATACCACTGGCGTGACGTTTAAACCACAATGTCACCCCTTCGGGGTTTGAAACATGCTTTCCTGCTATTACTACAATAATTTCATCCCTGCGGGATTTTAAAAGTCTGAAAGACTGATATTATTGTAGAAATGCGTAAATATAGTCGTTTAGAAACCGCGAAGAGGTGACATTATCTTAAAAAAGTATTTTAAGCCTCAGCATCAATTTTAGTAATTGCTATGTAATTAACATGCAAAGTTTAAATTGCAGTTATGGATTATGGCCTGCTTATAAAAAATATTTCCAAACACATCTCGCTAACCGATGAGGAAATGAGCTATTTAACCGGCCTTATGCTTTGCAGGCATGTCGCTAAAAAACAATTTCTATTAAAAGAAGGCCAGGTTGCTAAAAATATAAGCTATGTTAACTCGGGTGCGTTAAGGGCTTATTACACAGATAAAGATGGCAATGAAAACATAATAATGTTTGCCATAAACGACTGGTGGGTCACCGATATATACAGCTTTACAACAGGGCAGCCAGCACTGCTGAGCATAGAGGCAATGGAAAACAGTATGGTTTATGATCTCTCCAAAACCAACCTTGAAGAATTATTTACGACGGTGCCAAAATTTGAACGCTTTTTCAGGATAATAATGCAAAACTCTTACGTGCGTGAGCAATTACGTTCCATCCAAAACCTTTCCATTAGCGCAGAGGAGCGATATATAAATTTTGTAACCAAATACCCTCAATTTGTGCAGCGTGTCCCGCAAAAGCAAATTGCATCTTACCTTGGTATTACACCTGAGTTTTTAAGTGCAATACGGAAGAAAATAACAAGCCCCCGTCGCCCGCCCGATCCTGCACAGGCGGTCCCGAAGGGAGGTTTATAAGCAGGCATTATTGTTATTTAGCTAATTTCTTAATCTACCTTAACTCTTTTCGTTTGCGTATTTCATTCCTTTGCAAAAAAATCACATGCTAATTCTTATTGCAGGCCCATACCGCAGCGGTACTAATGACGACCCTGTTTTAATGGAACAGAATTTAAGGCGGCTGGAAGAAGTTGCCTTACCACTATTTCGTTTAGGGCATATACCAATGATAGGCGAATGGGTGGCGCTGCCATTGCTAAGGCTTGCGAGATCTATAAGACCGGGCGATAAGGCGTATGAGGAAATTTTATACCCAACTGCAGCAAGGCTGCTTGAAAAATGCGATGCAGTATTAAGGCTTGAAGGTGCATCACAAGGGGCAGACGAAGATGTGCGGATCGCGAAAGAACGCGGGCTAAACGTGTATTACCGCCTTGAGGACGTGCCAGCTAATAACCCGGCAAAATAATTATGGAGAGAGTAAAAAATCTTACAACCACGGTTTTATCAAACAACTGGTATAAGCTTTATAAAGTAACCTACGATTTTTTAAAAAGCAATGGCACATGGCAGTCACAAACCCGCGAGGCTTACGACCGCGGCAACGGCGCTACCATTTTACTGTATAACAGGCAACAGAAAACTGTTATTTTAACAAGGCAGTTCAGGCTGCCGAGTTTTATAAACGGCAACCCGGATGGTATGCTCATTGAGGCATGCGCAGGGCTGCTTGACAAAGACAACCCGGAAGATTGCATTAAAAAAGAAACTGAAGAAGAAACAGGGTATAAAATAACGGATGCAAAAAAGATCTTTGAAGCATATATGTCGCCGGGCTCGGTAACGGAGATACTGTATTTTTTTGTTGCTGAATATACTGCTGCGCAAAAAGCGCATGATGGTGGCGGCCTGGAACATGAGCAGGAAGATATTGAAGTGCTTGAAATTACACTTGACAAAGCCATGCAAATGATAAACGACGGTGAAATAAAAGACGGGAAAACAATTATGCTACTGCAATATGCCAGGCTTAATGGTTTAGCTTAACTACAAGCCCATTTTCAAAATCTTTTTTATAAGCATTATAATACTACCAATCTATCGTATTTTCCTTTTCTTTCTTCTCAACAGAAGCACATAGCAAAGGCTAATACCAACTACTTGAAAGAAAAATAAAGCCGCTACGGTAGAAATGGTGGCCATTGACGTCGGCTTTTTAAGTATCAGTTATACTTTCGCGGTTTAATTAGACTTGCTATTCTTTTTAACTGCAATTTTATATTTTAGGGTGTAAGAGCCAGGTAAATTCTTTAAGTCAGCCTGCCGTATTAGTTTAATAAATTCCTTAAAGTCACCTTTTTCCCATGCTTTATCGGCAGCAGCCAGAGTTTGCCCTTGCAAAAGAGCCTCGGTGTATTCGTGGCTCCTTCTTTTAACATAAGTTCTAATTGCCAGTAATTTGTCTGAATTCCCTTTTAACAAAGGCTTACCTTCATTTTTTAAAAATTTAGCGAGGTTAAATACAAATGTTTCCTTAGTTACCTCTTCAATTTTTATATCCACGCCAAAAATTTGACTGATTGCCACGTCGTAAACAGTATCCAGAGACTCGCCAGCCCTTCCAATCTGGAATAGGTTAGTTTTATCCAGGTGGTTATGGCTTACCACGGCTTCTGCCGACTTGTTTATAAAGTAAAAGAAATTTTCAAATTTTTCTTTGAGGGTAAACCCATATTCAAAAAATATGGGTTCGATAATTGTTGTAACAAGTTCATCAAAGTTCATAGCTCAATTATTTAAATCCTGGTGAAGCGATGCTCTATTTCTCCGGAGAGTGCCTGGTCCCAAGGGAAAGACAATTTCCCGTCCAGTACAAACAGTTGCCCGGCAAGTTGTGGCTATTGCACTTACCGGGCTGGCTTAACTACAAGCCCTTTTTCAAAGTCTTTTTTATAGGCGTTATAATCAGATACTACCTGTTTAGCATATTTTTTTGCGTATTGCAGTAAAGGCTTTTTCCAGGCTTCGCAATTAGCTGCAAAATGTAACAGGTCATCAGTAATGCTGCTGCCCTGCCTGCCGCCGCTGCGCAACTGGCCTGATGCTGTTACTTCAGCCATAGTTACTAAAATATCCGACAGGTTATTTTTCTTGCCTTTGCATAATGCAAGGTCCATTCTGTCCTGCGTGGGTTGCAGTTCCTTTACCACAAAACTTTTATTGCCAAAATAAATGGTATGCAAAAATGCGGGAGATACATGCTGAACCATTTTTTGCAACGTAACAACCCTGTCAGCTTCTGTTTGCCAGGCCGGTTGTTTATAAACACTATATGGCAGCAGCGATGACGGTGCTGCTTCTTTTATATCAACCAGGTGAAAACGGTTTTTTGCTTTTTCATACACCAGTGCAGCATATCTTTCAATACCAACGCTCCCCGTACCCGCAATACGGTAACAAACATCCTGCACCTGTAACTTCTTGCCGGGCAGGTGTTTTTTCAGCCAATCGTTAAGGGCAACGGCAACCTTTTCTTTTTCATCTGTCATGCAGGGTAAGGTTTTTTCCTTATCAACTATTATTTTCCAATGGCCGTTCTTCTTTTGTATCCTGCTTCTTATAAATTCCTTTTGCTGACGGCGCTGTACCCTCTCTAAAAAAAATTCGAGCAGGCCTGTTGCAGTTTCCT
>JABDGS010000015.1:50125-53784 GCA_013285915.1 Bacteroidota bacterium | reverse complement strand
AAGGTTACAAACAAAGCTATGCTTGCAGTGTTACAGGATAACCTGAAAGATTGGGGTAACGAAGGGAGGACATTTATTAAAGAATGTGCCTGGTAGTTTTAACCGTAGCGCGGCCTCTTACCTATTTGGAACGACGTATAGCTTGCGGCGTAAAGCTTATAGCTTAAAGCCCTTACAATAAAGCTCTCAGGCTAGCCCTGCCTATATGTATGGTGCGCGCCTCACCCGGTTTGCGGCCTTCATACTCAAATGATAGTTCAAGGTTGTTGATGAGCCGCTTTGTTAGGTTTACATTCCATAAATAATTTTTACCGGGCAGTAAAGCATCAAGCATAATATAGCTTACCGTAGTATTTGGGGTGCCTTTAAAATCAATATTGGTAAAAGTAAAACCTGCGGTAAGGCTGGTATTGCTAACAGCATTATACTTGCCTTCAATATTAAGCGAGTTTGTAATTGCTTTTTCACCGCCATACTGCAGCGCGTTGTTTTTATCGTCATACATAAAGCTGGTTAGCAAACGGTACTTTGTGCTGGATGTATAAGTAAGCTGCGGCTGTAGTGAATACTCGCTGATGGAATAATTCTGGTTGGCGAATGAGGGTGTAAACAGGTTATTGTTTGCAAATTTTTGTATCAGTTCAACTGTGTATACTTTTGCAATGTTTACCCTGCCTTTTACATTCCATTGGTTTAACTGCCGCGTTTCAGTACCATAAGTAAGCAGGCTTTTATTGTAGTTAACAAGGTTGGTAACATCAGCGCCCCATGTTGTGCTGTAACGGTTAAATGATAAAGTGTTGCTTAATATATAATTGTAATTGATAAGCGAGGTATCCTGTATTTTACCTTTAAACGGGTTAAATATGGGGTTGCCTGCCGATACCTGTTTCTTGTACGTTTGCATGGATGATTGCAGCAGGAACTTTGTTATAAAATTCTTCCATTTAATATTATGAATGCTTGCTGCCAGCGCTTTAGGCGTTAGGGTAACACTGTAATTAAATTGAGTATAATCTGCTTTAATAAACTCGTTGGTTGGCGTGTACACCTTTATGTAAGTAGCCTGGTCCTGGAACACGGCTAACTCAAATTCATTTAGTTGCGGTATACCATCTTTATTTAGGTCTATCCAGGTGTACTGCCCTTGCCCTGCGGGTACCTGTATATAGGTGTAGTCACGCTTTTGTTCCTGCCCCGCACCAAGCTCATACAAAATATTGCCTTTTAAAAAACCATTCCATTTGTTAACCACATATTCCGCCCTGCCTAAAAGGCTGTTATCGGGCAATTGGGTGGTAAGCAGGTTATTATTTACCTGGAACTGCCGGTATGTAACTGTTAACCTAAACTGGCTATGCGGGTTTTTTAACAGCTCAGTTTGAAAATTGTAGTTGTGGCTTCGGTCTGTTTGTAACAGGCTTTTACCACCGGGTAATTGGTCGCTTCGTGTGTAATATGTAAACGCCCATTTATTTGCCTTTGCCTGGTCTGATTTTATATAGGCTGATAGCGTTTCAAACGCAAAACTTAATGGTGTTACAGTATCGGCAATATTGTTTTTTGTTTCATTATGCTCCAGCGCATAAGTCGCACCGAGCGTGTAGTTTTTAAGCTTTGTAAATGTTTTGTTCAGGTCAATAGTTGGCCGCAGGTAATAACCTTTGTCGGTTTGGGTGCTGCTGTTGGTAAGGTTAAATATATCGGTAAGGTGCCAGCCTTTAAAGGTTTGTTGGTGTGTTGTTACATTGCGAACCCCGGTAAAACCATCGCTGCGCAGGTAGCTGGTAAAATCGTAGGCTATGCTGTTTTCTTTCTCATCACTCAGTTTAAGGTGCAGGCTTGGCAACTGTTCCGTCGCAGGCGTCAAAATATAATTCAACCCCCAATCACGCCCAAACTCAACAGGGCGCAGCGTTTCAATAGGTTGAAAATTTTTATCAGTATACTCATACCCGGCAATACTTTCAAAACGCAGTAGTTTATCGTGTTTTGTTTTCCAGCTATCGTTATGGGTAATGGTTAGTTTGGCGGCATAGCCTTTATCATTTGCCTTATCGTATATGCTAAAGGTATTTGCATCGTAATCGCTTGCAGCCAGTTCAGTGCGTATTGTTGTTTTTTTATCAACTCTATATTCTCCTGCAATACTCATTACCGTTTGCTTTTTAGGCGTTACCAAAAAAGCGGCTGCTTCAAAATTACCCTGTGGTATATTATTAACCGGCGCTATCCATTGGTACACCTTACCGTTAGCAGCATTAAATAAGGGAACATAGTTACCTTTGTTAGCGCCTGTTTCAACAAACGATAAATTGTATTTAGCGCTGTCAGGGCTGTTTGAATACACATAAATTGAATCGTGCACGCCATTTACAACCGTGTCAATTTTTTTGTATAGAATAGCAGAGGTTGAAAAAGAATCAATGGATGATGTTGGATAGAATGCATTTTGAATACTATCGCCAAGATTGGCCAAAAACTGCATCTGCCTGGCATCAAGCGTTTGGTTGATGGGCGAATTTTTTGAATCTGCATTATTATAAACAGAAACAGTTAGTTTAAACTTCTTTCCAAAATCAGTTTGGTTGGTGGCATACAGCATTGAGTTAAGATAGTTACGGTCAGCGTATTCAAACTCAACCTGCACACGTGTATCCAGCGAAATCAGGTGTTTTGGTGTAAAGGTTATTTCTGCAGTGTTATAGTTTATTACATAATCCTGGTCTTCACCGCGCTGCATTTGCACACCATCAATATATACCTTTTCGGTACCCGCAAGTACAATAAAAAACAACTCATTATTGTTGCCCTGCAAACGGTAAGGGCCCTGGTTGCCTTCCTGCACCTGCAGCACATTGCGGGCAAACTTGCCTTTGGCTATTGCTCCGCTTACCAGTGTTTTATTGGTGATGGTGGGGGATAGGTTAACCTGCTGGGCATAAGATATACCCTGCAGCCGTTTATAAAACCGCAGAAAATACATATTATCCTGCCTCAGGTCAATATCGCCCAGGTTTATTTCCCAGTTCTTTTTCCTGAATTGCAGCAATATTTTGTCAAACTCGTTCAGTTGCTGTGTAGTACCGTCGGGCTGTATGGGTATGTTGTTATCGGTGATGGCGGCAGATAGCAAAATACTGTCCCCAATATAGCCGTTTAGCTGCAGGTTAAGCTGGCTGTTAAAAACCGCATCCTGGCTGTTGCCAAAACTAAGGCTGCGGCCAAAGCTGCCATTGTAATTAAGCTTGCCAAAATTAAACAGGGCATTATCGGCATTTGCCTGCTTTGCGGTATATGCCGGTTCAGCTATAAAATTGTTGCGAATGCTGTCGTACCTGTACCGGTGCGCCTGTGCATTTAGTTTAAACGGGAAAACCCGGTAGGTTATAACAACGCTATCTGACTGCACGCTTTTTTTCCAGGTAAGGGTTGCATTTATATCGTTAAGGGAGTAATAAGAGGTGTCAAAACCGGGTATATTGAACGTTTCTCGCACTATGCTAACCGAATCCAGTTGAATTGTGCCTTTTGCACTTATTTTTTTAAGCCGCAGGCTTGATACCTGCGAAAAACAGGGCAATACCGCAATAACAGCACAACACAGTAATATAAGCAGTTTTATCCGGTTCATTATTCCCTTACAATAAACAAGTATC
>JABDGS010000015.1:163-50115 GCA_013285915.1 Bacteroidota bacterium | reverse complement strand
TTAAAATTGAGCTTTATACGCCATTTTTGAAGAGTTGCGGCGCCTATGATAGCTTCTTCTTTTAGGCTTGGCACAACCAAAAACTCATCGCTTAACAGCACATCATTAACATAAAAGTCTAAAGTTACCCTGTATTTTACTTCTATATAATGCGCTTCAATCAGTGTTGAAACACTCTTTGTTATGCCGAGGTTAACTGGTATTTCAAGGTTTTCAAGATGTTTAATGCCAATACAGGATAGGTTAGTGCCGCTGGCAAATAATGTATAAAGGGTCTTTTCACCTTTGGAACCTACATACAACAGCGGTAACCTGATAACCGACATAACATGAATTTGTACAAATTTACAAAACGCAAATGAAATTATTTTTATTGCCTGCAACCTTACAAATTGCTGGTATAAAACTATAAGACTGCTATTTTGTTTTACCGGCCACTGTAGGTTGCACATCATATTTTTTAGCCACCTGCGGGTAAATATTTATCAGTTCATTGGTGTTGCCCTGCTTATCAAATATCTGCTCCCAGGTATTTAACGGCTCCCAAATAAACGTGCCTTTAACCAGGCCATTTGGCAATGTAAAAGCAATATCATTTACCTCTGGCTTATGCTCTGTGTATTCGGCTACTACAATGTTCTGCCTGTACCGGGTTGAAAGGTCAGTAAGGTTGTTTTTCAGGTCTTCCAGTGTGCCATGCCATTTAGGATAATACGATTCACCAATAACATCAAACTTTACATGCTGGGCAAGCATGGTATCTATAAACCATCTTGACTCCTGGTTTTGGCCGCCGCAGGCAATATGCAGCATAATTTTTATGTGCTTATCAGCATCTTTCACTCCGGCAATACCTGCCTTTAGCAACGCGGCAAGGCTGTCAGGGTGTTTGGAGTTGCCGGTTGGCCAGAGTATACCATGGTTTATCTCGTTGCCCACCTGCACCATATCAGGTGTGGTGCCCTGTTCTTTCAGCGCATCTATCACATCCTTAGTATAATCATGCACCTGCTTAACCAATTGCTTAAAAGGCAGATCTTTCCATACTGCCGGTTTAAACTGTTTACCGGGGTCAGCCCATGTATCGCTATAATGAAGGTCGAGTAGAAAACCCATGCCTGCTGCTTTTACCCGCTTTGCCATTTGCAGGGTGTGTGCAAAATCACAAAAGCCTTTTTTGGGGCTATAACCACTGTCTGCCTCCGGATTTACAAATATGCGCAGGCGTATATAATTAAAGCCATGGTCCTTTAAAATCTGTATAGCATCTTTTTTAACGCCGTTATCGGTAAACTGTAAGCCGCGAGCCTCTAACTGGGGAAGAAAAGATATATCAGCACCCAATATTTTTACAGGCTTTTTTTGCGCGTAAATATTGCTGCTGCAGGCGAAAGCTGCGGTAAAGGCAATAATATACAGTAATGACTTTCTGCCCGGAAGGAGATAGCAAATCATGCGGTTGTTTTAAGATTGCGCAAACTTATTGCTTAATCAATAAAACAATAGTATTGTATGGGTGGGATGAAAGGTAAAATCGGTTAAAGGCTTTAACCGCAGAAGTGACGCAATATTGGCAAAAAAAATCCCGCCCCCCCGGCAGGATTTTTTTATTTTACGCACTCCCCAACATTACCAGGTAATAAACGTATGGCTCAGGTTTTTATCTTCCATACGCAACTCAGCTACATACATGCCTTTGGCCACATTGTTCAGCGTTACCCCAACATTATTGTTGCCCTGGTAAAGCTGTATGTATTGTTGTTGAATTACCTTTCCACTAATATCAATAATTACAAGTGTTGCTTTTTGGTTTTTACCGCTTGTTACATTAAGGCCAAGCTGGCTATGCACCGGGTTAGGGTACAGTATAAAGTTTTGTGCAGTATAATGCAGGTTTATGGCAATTGTTTTGCTGTAAACAAATTGCGCGTCCTTATCAACCATTTTAAGGCGGTAATACAAAACGTTGCCGCCTTTAATTGACGCATCATCATAATTATAGTTGTTAAACGCCCTGCCAGTTGCTGTAACGGTTGCTATGTCAGCAAAATTTACCCCGTCAATACCACGCTGCACGGTAAAGTGGTCGGTATTAATTTCCTGCGCGGTTATCCAGTTAAGTTTTACAAGGTTATTATTTTGAGATGTAGCAGTAAAATCAAGCAACTGCAACGGGAGTGTAATGGCAACACCAGCAACAGCAAAACTTGATGCACTGTAATAAGCAAACTTTGTAAAGTTGCCGCCAAACATTATTTTAGACTGAAACGGCACAATCACATCAATGGGTGGATAGTTTGTGCTGGGCTGCCAACCTGTAATTTTAGCTGTAGAAGCGTCTATTGCCGCAATATTGTAACGGTTAGAGCCACCTGCCGAAGTAAATGAGCCGCCTGCATAAACAATGTTATTAAACAGTGCGATTGCACTTACATACCCGCCCGTTATATTAGGGTTCCATGCGGTGGCAAGGCCCGCGGCATTATCAAGTTTGGCAATACCGTTCCTGGCCTGTCCGCCTATGTTAGCGAATGCGCCGCCAACATATACGTTTGAGCCAGAGAGAAGTAGTGATTTAACAGGGCCGTCAGCGTTGGGGTCCCAGGCAGTTGCAGCACCTGTTGTTAAGGCAACAGCCGCTATATTGTTTCTCGTTTTGTCACCTATGGAATGAAAACTACCCCATATATACATTACATTTTTTGTAACCTTTATACCCGAAATGACGGTATTAAGGCTTTGATTTATATTAACAGCAAAGGGTTTTGCAGTAGCACTGTCTGCATCAAGTGCCGCTATGTCATATTTATCCACACCTGCTACCTGTGAAAACGTTCCGGCTATATAAACAAGGTTACCCTCAATATCAATTGAATAAGCCCTGCCAAACAGCTTTGGGTTCCATGCGGTTGCTTTACCAGTTACAGAATCAATGTTTCCCAGCCACACTCTTGAAGAGTCGCCAATATTAAAAAACTCACCTGCAACAAAAACAGTATCGCCTTTAACCGCTATCCCATGCACGTTACCATCAAGTTTGGGATCCCAATCGGTAACTTTGCCTGTTGTGGCGTCAAGCGCAGCTATGTAATTGCGTGTAACTGAATTAACAGAAGTAAAATCGCCACCGGCATAAAAATTCTTACCGTCTGTTGTAAGAGTATATGCGTTGGCGTTTGCCTGTGGTGCCCAGTTGGTAGCCGCACCTGTATTAACATCAATAGCTGCAATATTTGTACGCGGCTGCCCTGCAACGGCACTAAAATGGCCTGTTATATATAATGTGTCTCCTGCCGTCACCATCGAAGATATGTTGCCGCCTACAGCATTGTACCCAATAACCTGGGCATTCCATGGCTTAACCACACCTGTAACAGCATCAAAGGCGGCAAGCCCTAAGTGATTGGTGCCATTAGCAATATCAAAGCCGCCGCTAACATATACTGTTTTACCTGCACCGTATATGTAACTTATTGCGTTATCGGCTGTAGGCGCCCAGCTTGTCACAATACCCGTATTAACATCAAGCGCCGCCAGCTGGCTTCTTGATTGCCCGTTTACCGATAAAAAATTACCCCCAATATATATGGTATCACCAAGCAGCCCCATGGCACTGATGCCACTGCTGCTGTTTTGGTTAATTGAAAAACTGTTGGCTAAACCAGTGACAGCATCTACCGCAGCTAAGCCTCCCCTCGGCTGGCCACCTGCATTGCCAAAATTACCAAGCAGGTACACCAGGCCTTTTGCCGCCTTAACCTGCATTATCCAGTTATCTGGGTTGGGCGCCCATGGTTGCAACACACCAGTTGCAACATCAAATGCTGCGGCAGAATGCCTTGGCTGGCCGGCAATGATGCTAAACCTGCCACCAACATACAGGGTGCCGTTATAAAGGCACAATGCTTCAACGGGATTATTTGGCTGTGGCCTGAAATTGTTATCCAGCGCTTTGTTTGCTTTGATGTGAATAAGATTATTTACCGGTGTATCATCAACATAATTAAAACTGCCACCTATATACCAGCCCCCTAAGCCGTCCGGTTCAATCGCATCTACTTCGCCACTTACATTTGGCAGGCCTTCAACCCACAAACCGGTGGCATTGTCAAGCATGGCTGCATGGCCCGTGTTTGGCCCAACAGCGTTAAAGCGGCCGCCCAAATAAATAGTATTACCATGCGGTACAACATTTACAACCTCACCATCGGTTATATAAAATTTTCGGTCTAATGTTTGAGAATAGGTGTTTGAATAAACAATCAGCAACAGAAGGATAGCGTAAAGTTTTTTCATTATAAGTTTTACGCAAAATTGAAGTTAGAGTTGTGAATGGGAAATACCGAAATGTCGGTAGGAACGTGAATCGTCAATCGTGAAAAGTAAGAAATGAAACTTGAAACGTCAATGGTGAAACATTGGAGGACCGAATACCCAAAATACAAATAAAAGCTATGTTGTAAGAATTAAAAACTGTACGCTAACCTGTACCACCATTCACGATTGACGTCTCACGATTCACGTTCTCAGTTCATCACCATTTCCCTTGCATTTTCAAGGGCTGCGGCTGTTGGCCTTTCGCCACTAAGCATTTGTGCTATGGCAGTAATACGTTCATCCTGGGTTAAAAGGCGTATGCTGGTTTTAATGGCATTATCTTTTATCTCCTTGTACACAAAAAAATGTGCATTAGCCTTACCGGCTATTTGCGGCTGGTGCGTTATACAAATCACCTGCCTTCTATCTGACAGATTTTTCATGATGATACCTACCTGCCTTGCAGCCTCGCCTGAAATGCCGGTATCTATTTCATCAAATATCATTGTGGGTAAATCAACACGTTCTGCCACAAGTGATTTTATGCAGAGCATAAGCCTGCTTAGTTCGCCGCCACTGGCAACTTTGCTTACCGCTTCAAAACGGCCGCTTTTATTAGCATCAAACAAAAACTCAATATCATCCTTCCCCCACGCATTTAAAACGCTGCCTGTAACAACAGCTTTAAGCCTGGCATTGGGCATGCCCACCTGCGCAAGCAGGCTATTTACTTTATTGGCAAATGGCTCTGCAAGATTTTTTCGCTTTATTGAAATGTTATTCGCCAGTGCCGATGCTTTTTGTAACAATGTATTAACCTGTTTTTCTTTTTCCGCAATAGTTTCATCCATATTCAACACTGCCTGTAATTTTTCTTCCAGTTGCTTTTGTATCAGCAACAGGTCAGTGGTGCTTTGTACCCCATGTTTTTTCAATAATTTGTAACCAGCCGCGATGCGCTCGTTTATCCATTCAATGCGCTGTGCATCGTATAGTATTGCCTCATTAAGACTTTCTATTTCGGCAGCCACATCCTGCAGTTCAATCTGCAGGCTTTGCAACCGTTGTATAATGCCCGGAAGATTACTGTGATAAGAGGAATAGTTGGTAAGCTGGTTGGCTAATCTTTTTACCTGCTGTACAACCGGCTGCTCACTTTCCTTTAATTCAAAATAGGCTTTTGATAAAGTTGCTTTTATGCTTTCAGCATTGCTTAAAAGTTTTAGTTCTGCTTCAATATCTTCAAGCTCATTTTCCTTAAGGTGCAACTCACTTAACTCATCAAATAAAAACTGGTGATAATCCAGCTCTTTATTAAAAGCATTTTTCTGCTGCTGCAGTTCATCAAACGCTTTCTTTTCTTTCTGCCAGCTACGAAAAACAGAACTGTATTCTTTCAAAATATCTGTATTACCCGCAAGCGCATCCAATACTTTACGCTGAAAGCCGCTGTCGCCAACGTCGTGCGTATCAAACTGCTGGTGCAGGTCAACCAGTAATGATGCAAGTTGTTTTAGCTGTTGTAATGTTGCAGGGGTATCATTTATAAATGCCCTGGATTTTCCAGATGCTGCAATCTCTCTTCTTATCAGCAATTCATTATCGCCTTCTAACTCATTGTCGCGTAAAAATTGTGCTGCTTCGCCATTACCATCAATATTAAAATAGCCTTCAATAAAACATTTTTTATCAGCATGCAGCAGGGCAGTAGTATCTGCACGATCACCAAGAATAAGACTTAAGGCACCCATCAATATGCTTTTACCCGCACCGGTTTCGCCGGTAATAATATTGAGGCTGTTAGAAAAACTTATTTCTATTTCATCAATTATAGCGTAGTTAAGTATATGCAGTTTGGTAAGCATGCTGGTGCAAATTATGGAAATAATCAAGGTTGGTGAAGAATTGAACGCAGATTTTTAAGATTGTGAGGATATGCAGGATTTAAGGATTATTCTGTAAGCCGATATTTGCTAAAGAGGGACTTAGAAGCCGGTTACAATTATAATTACATCACGTGATTAAATTAACAAGTATCAGCTTACATCTCAATAATCCCTTTAATCTGGTTCAATAATCTGCAATCTGCAATCGGGTAATCTGCAATCGTATTAACTTCCCTTACACCTGGCTATACCAGCTTTTGCCTTTTGGTCTATGGAGTCTTTATATTCATGGTCTTCCATGTCAAGGCATTTTTGAAAATAGCTTATTGCGAGGTCTTTTTTGCCAAGCTTTTCATATATAAGCCCAGCCTGTAACGCAGAACGTGCGGCGTAATACTCGTGCCTCTGCAGGCCAATATTAATAGTTATATTATAGGCCTTTATAGCATCGTCGTATTTGCCCATATCATCATATATCCTGCCAAGGCGGTACACAAATTCAAGCCTGTCCTCAATGCTGGCAAAATCACTGGTGCTTTTCCCGGCAAGTACGCCAAGCGCCTCATTATTGTAACCGCCATCATTTAACACCCTTGCCTTTAACAACATTATATTTGGAAAAATGCCCGACTTCGCATCCCGGTTAGCCTGTTTATCGGCATCAGTTACCGTATTGCCAACCTGCAAAACACGCTGCATAGTACTTTCCGCTTCTGTTTTATTACCAAGCAGGTAGTAGCACCAGCTTAATTTTTCGCAGGCATCTTTTACATAGAATTTGCCCTTAAAGTTGTTCAAGTAACTGCTGAAGTATTTAACAGCTTCGGCGTTTTCAAGATGGCGCATTTTTATATAACCCATCTCAAAATCCCAAAACGCTGTTTTCATATAATCAGGCGAAGGGTTTTTGTTTTGTATTATGGTTTTTGCAAGCTCATTCTGCTTATTGTTGAGCGCAAGGTTTGCAGCCATATAAGTAAGCAGGTGGTTATTAACCAGGTCAAGCTTATGCTGTGTTATAAATTGAAAAGCCTCTTCAGGTTTGTTCTCAATGTAAAACAACAAATAGCAGTAATAAAAACAGGCCTCTTCAAAGTACAGTTTTGCCCAGGGATCGTTACTGTTAATAAACGACTGCATTATACCAATACCTTCTTTTACTGAACCTTTTACACCAAACACGCTTGCCAGCAATTTATAACCGTCGGGTATAATGCCCGCGGCAACAATAGAAGGCCCATAGATCATATTATTGGGCATAAAAGCCGGGAAACTCTTCCGGTTGTCTTTTATCAGGCTAAATGCTTTTTTAAAATTCCATGCAGCACTAAATGTGCCACCAAATTTTATTTGCACACAGGCTTTTTGCAGGTAAACAGTGGCACGGGCGTAGTTATAGAACGGTGAAGTTTTTGGCCCGTCTTCCAGCCTGTCAATATGGTTATCAAAATTGCCTTTGCGTTTGTCGTACTCCGCAGGGTCCTCATTAAAAAAAAGATCATAAAAATCAATATAACTTTCTAACAATTCCGGTATAAGATTATTTGGGTTTTGCTGCCTTTCTTTATCTATCATCACCTGGCCGGTTTTAAGCTTAAGGCAAATAATATTGTGGTAGGCTTGCTGGCAGGTTACATCAAAATCAAATACTTTTTGGGCATGACTAAAAAGACATGAAAAAATGAGGGTGGTTATGAAGGTCAGCCTGTATATCATCAATTTCATTACCCCGAAAATAAAAAAGGACACTGATATGAGTGCCCTTTATTATAAATTATTAAACGTTTAACACATTTATTTTACTTCTGTAACAGCATTTAGGTCATCATCCACCAAAATACGGCCGCAGTTTTCGCACACCATTACTTTTTTGCGCTGTCGTATTTCGCTTTGCTTTTGTGGGGGAATAGCATTAAAGCACCCGCCGCAGGCATCACGCATAACCGGCACAACTGCCAGGCCATTGCGGTAGCTTTTGCGAATGCGGTCGTAGCTATACAGTAAACGGTCGTCCATGCCTTTGCGTGCTTCAATAGCCAATTCGTCAAAATGACCTTCTTCCTTGGCTGTTTCAGCAATAATTTTCTCCAGTTCACCTTTTTTATGGTTCAGCACACCATCTTTACTCGCAATTTGCTTTTTGGCCTGTTCAAGTAAACGGGCTTTGTCGGCCAGTTCCTCATTAGCATCGCGAATGTGCTTATCAGCCAGCTTGCCCTCAAGCTGCTGCATTTCTATTTCTTTATTAATAGCTTCAAATTCGCGGTTATTTTTTACGGTTTCGCTTTGCTTTTCGTATTTTTTTACCAGCGTATCTGCTTCCTTAATGGCATTCTTCTTTTGCTCAATAAATTCTGTAATGCCGTTTATTTCTTCTTCAATACGGTTTTTGCGGCTGTTCAAACCAAGTATTTCATCCTCAAGGTCTTTAACCTCAATGGGCAACTCGCCCTGTAATATTTTGATCTCGTCAAGTTTGCTGTCAATCTTTTGCAGCCTTACCAGCGATGCAAGCTTTTCTTCAACAGAAAAATCCTTAACTGTAGCCATGTTATAGTTTATAGTTTAATGTTTGTATTTGGTCACCGGTTGCCAGTTACGGGTTCCCAGTTTGCCCTCACAAAAATAGAGACGTTTTACAACAACCTTTCTTACAAACGGTTATTTATTGGCCCAACCCACAATTAAAACTCATCCAAATTCACGTTTCACGATTGACGATTCACGTAAAATATTCTACCGGGTTCGTCTTCACTTCCGTTTTAAGGACGGCAAAGGTAGGGAATTTGCTCTGTAAAATATCAAAAAGCAAATCAATGGTGTATTGTTCGCTTTCCCAGTGGCCAATATCGGCCAAAACCAGCTTGTCGCCGGCATCAAAAAATTCGTGGTACTTAACATCCGACGTTATGTAAATATCTGCCGCTGAAGCAATTGCGTGCTTTGTTAAAAAACTGCCAGAGCCGCCACACAGGGCAACTTTGCCTATTGGCCTGCCTTGCAGCGGCGTATGTTTTATTACTTTAAGGCCAAATGCAAGCTTTAACTGGCTTAAAAACTGCTCCTCTGCTACAGGTGCGGGTAAGTAACCAACCAGGCCGCTGCCAACCTGCTGGTGTGCATTGGCAAGGCTAACAAGGTCGTAGGCCACTTCCTCATACGGGTGGGACTTTAATAGTGCAGCAACAATATTTTTTTGCAGGTAAGCAGGAAAAATAACTTCCATTTTAATTTCCTGCTCTTCGTGTCTTTTGCCGGGCTCGCCTGCATAAGGGTTTGCAGATGCGTTACCTTTGAACGTGCCGGTTCCCTCAGCGTTAAAACTCACCTCGCTGTAATTACCAATATTGCCACCCCCTGCATTAAAAATTGCAGACCGTACTTTTTCTGCCTGCGCAAGTGGCACAAACGTAAACAGCTTCATCAGCTCACCCGTTTTGGGTGCTAAAATGCTGCGGTTTATTAATCCAAGCCTGTCTGCCATTTTATTGTTCACACCGTGTATCACGTTATCAAGGTTGGTGTGTATGGCATAAATGGCAATATCATTCCTGATAGCTGTTATTACCGCCCGTTCAACATAATTACGCCCTGTTATTTTTTTTAGCCCTCCAAAAATAATAGGGTGATGTGCTACAATAAGATTACATTTTTTCTGCCTTGCTTCGTTTATAACTTCCTCGGTGGCATCAAGCGTGCAAATTATACCGGTGCAGTCCCACAAAGGGTTGCCGGTAAGCAAGCCTGCATTATCATAACTTTCCTGGTAGGCTGGGGGAGCGGTTTCTTCAAGGAGGTTAATTACGTCAGTGATCTTCATGCTGTAAAATTAGGTTTCTTTTTACAGCATTTTTTTCTAACGTTTCGTGGCAAATTTAAAACCAAAAGTAAGCAGCCAGTCACCCTGTTTTATACTGGGGCTATAATCGGGCATATCATTGGCTTTATACACATCAGTTTTAAATGGCTTGTTTACCCCTGCCTTTGCAAAAAAGATGGTTTTGAATGTTTTTTCATGGTTATAAAAAAGGGCGTAATCAAAACCAAGCCCGTATTGATAGCCAATGCCCGCAGACTGCATATAAGTATAGTTTTGGCTGGGGTACATATTTACTACCCAACTGTTAATAGCGCCTGCTGACGGGCTTTTTGTATAGGACAGATCTGATTGCCTTAAAGACAGACCAGCGTAGGGGTACAGGCTAAACCGCTCGTCTTTTAAAAAGTCGTACCCAATATCAAACTGCAACAGGTTTGAGAACGATGTTTTAATAACCTGGTTATTGTATGACGTTTTATTTTGCAACCCAAAGGTTAAAAAAATATACGTTAAACATTGTGTGATTATGCTTGCCGCTAATACCTATGCCACCCCTTGGCGCAATTGCGGACAGTGATGGAAAGCCAGACTGCTTAAGTGCACTGTTAAATGCGCTGTAGTTTGAATGAGAAATATCAGTAAACACAGTTGTTGCCTTATAATTGTTCCTGCTTTTTACAAGAACAACAATTTTACTGTGCAGCTCTTTAAGCTGTTGAACACGTGCAACATCATCAACCGGGCTGGTAGCAAGCAGCTTAATTTGCTTATGATAATAACTTACGGAATTGGGAACGGAGGATTTATAATCCTGGCATTTTGCAATACACGGAATTGCACACAATAGTAGTACAGTTAGTTTCATAGCGTTGCAGATTAATATAGTAAGATAAATAATTATAAGTGAAATTTCAAAACTAATCTCACGGTTATTTGATGTTTTTTTGTAATTCGTCGGGGTAATAAATCTGCACGGTTTTAACGCATTGATTTTCAATCTAATTTATGTGATCACTTATTTTAAATGTTGATATCGTGTGATTAACTTTTGCGTGTTTTAACAAATAAATATTCAAAAAAGTAAAAAAATATTTTGTAAAACTAAAAACATAGTTTTACTTTGAACTATAAATATAGTTTTAATGAAACCTCTTACAAAAGCGGAAGAACAGGTAATGAAAGTTTTATGGCGGGTGGGCAATGGCCTGCTGATGGAAATAGTAGAAAACATGCCGGAACCGCAACCTCATAAGAATACTGTTGCAACCATTTTAAAAACATTGGTTGACAAAGGGTTTGTTGAAGTTGAGAATATTGGCAGGATACACCGTTACCACCCTGCAGTTTCAAAAGATGATTACTCAAAAGATACCCTTACGAATGTTGCCAAAGGATATTTTGAGGGGTCGTTTAGCAACGTTATTTCCTTCCTTGTGGATGAGGACAAATTATCAGTAAAAGAGCTTGAACTTTTACTGCAGCAGTTAAAGAAAAATAAAAAGTAATGTATGAATATTGTTACAGCTTATGTACTAAAGTGCATACTTGTTAGTGGCGTACTGGTAATGTATTATTACCTGGCATTGCGTAATAAAAAATTTAATTACTACAACAGGTTTTACCTGCTTGCCGCGGTTGTTTGCAGCTTAATAATGCCGCTAATAAACTTTAACTGGTTTATTATTAAAGGTAATGATGGCCCAATATTAAGCAACGTGCTTGTTATTATAAATAACCCGCAAAAGTATCAGCAACAACCTCACCCCAGCGTGCAATGGTTTTTATGTGGGGCTATATTTATAATAAGCCTTGTTTTATGTATAACCCTCGCTGCAAAAATTGCGTGGATATTAAGAATTAAACACAACAATAAAAACACGCAAATACAAGGTGTTAATTTAATTGAAACCACCGTGAAACAGGCGCCATTCTCGTTCCTCAATAATTTATTCTGGAAAAAAGGCATTTCGCTAAACGATTCCAACGGAGAAAAAATATTCAGGCACGAACTTACTCATATCAGGCAACGGCACACACACGACAAGTTATTTACGCAGGTGGTTATGTGTATTTTTTGGATAAACCCCTTTTATTGGTTTATCCAAAGAGAACTGAATATGATACACGAATTTATTGCGGACGGCGAGTGCATTGCCGATGGCGACGTTGAATCGTTTGCGAGGATGTTATTGCAGGCACACAACGAAGGCCGCTACCTTAACCCATCACATTCATTTTTTCATTCACCAATAAAAAGAAGGTTAATTATGATAACTACATCTGGAAAAACACCCTATTCGTATGCAAGAAGGGTTTTAGTATTACCCGTAATAACGGCCATTGCGGCATTATTTTCCATAACCATAAGCAAAGCACAAACTGACCCGAAGAAAGGTGGCGACCCTATAAAAATTGATAAAGTAACTTTGAATAAAAAGTCTTCAGGCAAAGCTGCCGGTGATTCGGTTGTTGACGTTATAGTGTTTTACAAGAATAAATATGGCAAAAAAGATACCCTGCATTTTAAGAATGTAAAATTTGATGGAAGCCAGCATCATCCTGAAAGGGACAGTATACGCGATCCGGAAAATAAAGGAAAAGAAGAAGGCAGTGCTTCAACAAATTCAGCACAGGGCGAAGTGAAAAGGATTGAAACCATTGACGGCTGTTTAACTGTTTACCTGAAGAATGGAGAAACTGAAAAGTATGCATTAAACGATGATGCTGCGATAAAAAAATTTACTGATAAATATGGCCTGGCACTTATGCACATACCTGTTGCCGGGTCAGTAACAAAAATTAATGGCACAACGGTGATATCACCCGGGTCAAATGACAATAAAGGTGACGTACAGGTTTTTTCGAAGCAGGGCGATAACTATACCCCAATTGCAGCCCAAAACAACAATAACAGCAACCTTAACATTATTTCAAATGTTAACGCCGGGGTTAATAATGGCGTATCAGTAACGTCAATTAGCCCTCAATCTGATTTTGTAAAAGTGATCTCGACTGCAGACAATAAAATAAAATTAGACAGCATATCTGTAAAGTCACTCAAGATCAGCACAGAGCGGGCAAAGATCCTTACAAAGTACGGCATAGAATAATTAAGCATCCCGATGCAACAGGGCTATAAATTACCGGGCATGTGAAGGTTTTTTAAGCTATAAGGGTAAGTGTTATCTTGCACAAAATCTTCACATGCCTTCCCCGGTTCTAAATTACAATGGCAAGCTTTATAACGAAGATGAATTACTCATCTCGCCCAACAACCGGTCATTTCGTTATGGAGATGGTTGTTTTGAGACCATGAAAATGATTCGTGGAAAAATTGTGCTGCGCGACCTGCATTTTGAACGTTTATTTTCTTCTCTTGAAACCCTGCAGTTTGATAAATCAAAATTTTTTACTGCCAATACCCTGGAACAGCAGGTTTTTGAGTTGGCAAAAGCAAATGGCCATGAAAAGATTGGCAGGATACGTTTGATGGTATTCAGGGGAGAGGCAGGTTTGTTTGATATTGATAACCGGGCAAACTATCTTATACAAACATGGGAAATGAATGCTGCCAACAACAACTTTAACGGGAATGGATTGATTACGGGCATTTTTACTGATGCAAGAAAGGCATACGATAAATTTTCGACCATTAAAAATAATAATTACCTGTGTTACGCCATGGCAGCCTTATGGGCTAAGCAAAACAAACTGAATGATGCGTTTGTACTGAATACATACGACAGGGTAGCTGAAGCAAGCATAGCAAATATTTTTATTATAAATAATGGTATAATAAAAACACCTGCCATAACCGAGGGTTGCATAAGCGGTGTAATAAGAAGGTACATGCTGCAATGCTTTAGAAAAGACGGAATACCCGTTGAAGAAACTGCTATAACCGTGCAAGATATTGAACAGGCGCAGGAAATATTTTTAACCAATGCTGCCTATGGTATGCGCTGGGTACAAAGTTGCGGGAACAGTAATTACGCCTTACAGGCTGCCCCCTTATTGTATAAAAAGTATATTGAACCTTTATACCTATAAGTTATTTATAATTGTTTTCAAAAAATCAAACAACTTAAATGAAGCCGCGGGTAAATATAATGTGGTTCAGGCGTGACCTGCGGTTGCACGACAATGCAGCATTGTACCATGCTTTAAAAGGCAATACCCCGGTAATACCCATTTTTATATTTGACAAAAACATATTAGACGACCTTGAGGATAAAAAAGACAGGCGTATTGAATTTATACGATTGGCTATTGAGGAGATGCAGGAGCAACTGGTGAAGATGTCAACATCGCTGGAAGTTTTTTATGATACCCCAATTGAAGTTTTCAACAACCTGTTACAAAAATATATCATAGAAAAAGTTTACACTAACGCCGACTATGAACAATACGCAATTGACCGGGATAGATCGGTGAGGGAACTATTACAGGCTAATAACGCATCCTTAAAAATATTTAAAGACCAGGTGATATTTGATGGCCGTGAAGTATTAAAAGATGATAAAACACCTTACACAGTTTTCACGCCGTACAGTAAAAAATGGAAGGCAACCATAAACGTTTTTTTTATGAAGCCTTACCCAACTGAAAAATATTTCAATAATTTTTACAAACAGGGTGCCTGTACAATACCATTGCTGGAGAGCATCGGCTTTGAAGTAACAGGAGAGCAGTTTCCTTCACCAAAAGTGCCGTCCAACCTGTTAAAAAATTATGTACAAACCCGCGATTACCCCGGTGAGGAGCGTGGCACCAGCCACATTGGTGTTCATTTGCGGTTTGGCACCATAAGTATACGTGAACTGGCAAATAAAGCAATGGAATTAAGTGACGTATACCTGAATGAACTGATATGGCGGGAATTTTATCATTCTATCTTGTGGCATTTTCCACATGTGAGAAAAGAACAGGCATTCAAGAAGGAATATGACCGTATACCCTGGCGCTACGACGAAAAGGATTTTGAAAAATGGCGCAAAGGCCAAACGGGCTACCCTATTGTTGATGCCGGCATGCGGGAATTGAATGAAACGGGTTATATGCATAACCGCGTGCGAATGATAACAGCCTCATTTCTCACAAAACATTTATTAATTGACTGGCGCTGGGGTGAGGCATATTTTGCAAAAAAATTACTGGATTTTGACTATGCGGCCAATAATGGCGGATGGCAATGGAGTGCAGGCTGTGGCTGCGATGCCGCGCCTTATTTTAGAATATTTAATCCAACAACACAGGCTCAAAAATTTGATAAGGATTTAAAATACATACGTAAATGGGTGCCGGAACTTGACAGCCTTGATTACCCGCAACCAATGGTTAAACATGAAGAAGCAAGGGAAAGGGCATTGAGGATTTATAAAGAAGCGCTGAAGGGATAGGTTTTTATCAGTGCGGCTGTTTTCCTTCCACCCTTATTTTCCTCCGTTCAGTCAACCAATTTTTATATGGCTTTTTTAAACATGTAGCTTTAGGCTGATGGCAGCCTGCATGCCATTATTTTAACTATTCCCGCTAAATCTAACGCATAGTTTATGATAAAAAAAGCCATTATATGCTCCATCGCCATTATGAGCTTAATCGCTTCGCGCGGTTTTGCGCAAAAGCCGGCCCTGTTTGCAGCCAACACAATTTCCACTGAAGATGATGAGTTTGGCATAACATTTTCGCCGGATGGCAAAACGTGTTTTTTTACCAAAAAAACACCTTCAACCATTACCAGCAGCACTTACGTTATTTGCTATTCAAGGCTTATACATAATAAATGGCAGGCGCCGCAACTGGCACCCTTCTCAGGTAAATACAAAGATCTTAACCCGTCTTTCTCGCCTGATGGCACTAAGCTGTTTTTTATTTCAAACAGGCCCGGCACCAATAAAAAAGCAATGGACGGTGATATATGGGTTGTTAAAAAAACGGTTGATGGATGGAGTGAACCTGAAAATATTGGCGCCCCTGTAAACACCCCTGGTTGGGAAATAAGTTGCTCTGCAACCGCGTCCGGTGCACTTTATTTCATTTCATTAAACACTACCACCGGTAAACAGGCACTGTACCGTTCAGCATATTTAAATGACAAATACGAAATGCCCGTGGCAATTGGCGATACCGCAAACACTTTTGAAGATGCCGCTGACATTTATGTAGCACCCGATGAGAGTTACCTGCTGTTTTCATCAGCCGCACGCGCGGATGTATTGACAGCCAGCAGCGGAGCAAGCGCGGAATACCCAAGAAGCGATATCTACATAAGCTTTAATAAAAATGGTGTGTGGACAGTGCCGCAAAACGCTGGGGCCGCCGTTAATTCAACCGCTGAAGAATCAACCCCAACGGTTTCTGCGGATGGCAAAACGTTGTATTTTACCAGCGAAAGAAACTTTATAACTATCCCAATGCCACATAGGCTTACGTATGAAAGCCTGGAGGGGGGCCTGCATGGGGTAGGGAATGGACTGGGTGATATTTATTATATGCCAGTTAACACGCTATTAAAAAAAAATAAGCCGGTGAATGAAAAGAAGGTCAATTAGCATACATCATCAGTAAAAAATATTGCCATGTACAAAAAAATAATTTTCAATTTAGCTTTCCTAAGCAGTGCTATAATAACAGCCGCCCAACCCTATATACCACAAAGCGAGAGCAATCCGTCTATCCCGCCCTATGCGCTTGTTGATAGCCTTAGCCAGCCTGCATTGTTTGCTCCTGGTATCATCAATACAACAGATGATGAGTTTGGAGGTACCTTTACACCAGACGGCCAAACCTGCTATTTCAGTAAAAGCGTTCTTCGTTTTTATTTGGATGTTATATGCGTATCACATTTTAAAGATGGCAAATGGCAAACGCCTGAAGTAGCACCATTTTCAGGCATATATCGTGATTTTGATCCCGTGCTTTCGCCGGACGGAAATAAAATGCTGTTCACTTCTTCAAGGCCGGTTACTGGCAGCGATGAAACTGACTATAATATCTGGATGGTTGAAAAGAAGGGCGATGGATGGGGTGAGCCAATTCCTCTTGATAGTGTTATAAACAGCAGGTACGATGAACATTTTGCATCGATGGCTGCAAACGGCAACATATATTTTAGCAGCAACAGGCCAGGTGCTTTGGGCGGCCCTGGCGACGGCGATATTTACCGTTCCAGGTTAGTGAATGGAAAATACATGCCTGCAGAACATCTTGATTCGGTAAGTTCAACAGCTTATGAACTTGATTGCATAATTGCGCCCGATGAAAGCTTTATTCTAACAGGCTGTTATGGCAGGCGCGGTGGCTACGGTAACTATGATATTTATTATAGCAAAAATATAAATGGAGTTTGGTCTGTGTCAAAAAACTTAGGACCCAAAGTTAACAGCCGGTTTCGCGATTACAGCCCGCGTTTAAGCCCGGATGGCAAATACCTTTTTTTCACCAGCGAAAAAGATTTTTCTGACAAAAAGGAACCCATTGATAATTATGAAATGCTGGAGCAGGGGCTGCATAGCATATTAAATGGCTCGGGCAATATCTATCAAATAGAGCTAAAGGCCCTTGACCTGAGATGATATTGAACAGAACAATATCGTTTTGTTCCTTTATTGGCAATTCGCCCTAATTGGTGTTTATTTGCGGCAGTTAAAACAGCGCATGAAATTTTTGATCATCCGTTTTTCTTCCATTGGCGATATTGTGTTGACCACGCCTGTTATACGCTGTTTAAAAAAGCAGGTTGCAGGCGCTGAAGTACACTATCTTACCAAAAAAAACTTTAAAGGCCTTGTTGAAAATAACCCTTATGTTGACAAAGTGCATGTGCTTGAGGATGACATAAATGAGGTAATTGCCGATTTAAAGCAGGAAAACTTTGATTACATAATTGACCTTCACTACAACCTTAGAACACTGCGCATAAAACGGGCTTTAAAAAAAGTGCCCTCTTTCTCATTCAACAAACTGAATTTTAAAAAATGGCTTTTAACGGCGCTAAAAATAAACAGGCTGCCTAAAGTGCATATTGTTGACCGTTACCTGGCCACACTGCAAAGCTTTGGCGTGGTTAACGACGGAGAAGGCCTTGATTACTTTATACCCAACAAAGACGTAGTAAATTATAGCGACTTGCCTGCAAGCCACCATGCGGGGTTTATAGGCATTGTAATTGGTGCCGCGCTTAATACAAAAAAACTGCCTATTGAAAAGATAATGGCTTTGTGCAGTAACATTCCGCACCCGGTAATTTTACTTGGCGGCCCCGAAGACAAAAGGGATGGAGAACTGATTGCAGAAACTGACAAAGTAAAGGTGTACAACGCTTGCGGCAAATTTAACCTTAACGAAAGCGCTGACCTTGTGCGAAAATCAAAATTCATTATCACCCACGATACAGGCTTAATGCATGTTGCAGCAGCTTTTAAAAAGCGCGTGATATCAGTTTGGGGCAATACTGTTCCGGCCTTCGGCATGACGACCTATTATGGCAAGTATGATATACAAAGTACAAAATACGAAGTAAAAGGGCTTGGGTGCAGGCCATGCAGCAAAATAGGTTACGACAAATGCCCGCTTGGCCATTTTAGATGTATGGAGGAGCAGGATATTGAGGCTATGATAAATACAGTACAGGAATACTTGAGGTAAGTACGATTTACGAGGTACGAAGTGAAAACTGCTTGCTGCTTGTAATTAAAAACGCCCGCGTAACCAGCAGGCATTTTAAGTTCGTACTTCGTACCTCGTATTTTGTACTTACTTTATAATGTTTTCAGCACATCATTCATATTTCTTACAGCGTCAGCGCTTTTATTAAATTTGGCTTGCTCATCTTCATTCAAACCAAAATCAATAATTTTTTCCCACCCATTCTTGCCAATTATCACAGGCACGCCAAGGCAAATATCGCTCTGCCCATATTCACCCTCAAGTGCAACGCAGCAGCTTATCAGTTTCTTTTCATCACGTACAATGCTTTCAACAAGCGATGCGCCTGCAGCACCCGGCGCGTACCATGCAGAGGTACCAATTAACTTGGTTAGAGTTGCGCCGCCAACCATAGTATCATTTACAATTTGGTCTTGCTGGTTTTGGCTTAAGTATTTTGTTACCGGTGCACTGTTCCACGTAGCTAAACGTATTAAAGGTATCATGGTTGTGTCACCGTGGCCGCCAATAACTGTAGCGTTAAGGTCGGCTGGGCTGCAACCTAAATGTGTACTAAGCTGGTATTTAAAACGGGCACTGTCCAAAGCACCGCCCATGCCTATTATGCGGTTTTTTGCTATTCCTGTCGATTTTAGCGCCAGGTAGGTCATTGTGTCCATCGGGTTGCTGATAACTATAATTATAGCATCCGGTGAATTTTGCAGTATATTTTGTGTAACGCCCCTAACAATACCAGCATTTACGCCAATCAATTCTTCACGCGTCATGCCTGGTTTGCGTGGCAATCCTGAAGTTATTACCACTACATCAGAGCCCGCTGTTTTTGAGTAATCGTTGGTGCTCCCTGTAATGCGTGTGTCAAAACCAAGCAGGGCAGCAGTCTGCATCATATCCTGGGCTTTACCTTCGGCGATACCTTCCTTAATGTCTAACAAAACAAGTTCCTGGCAAAGTTCTTTACGGGCAATGTTGTCAGCACAGGTAGCACCTACTGCCCCGGCACCCACTACGGTAACTTTCATATATAAAGTATTTAGCCCGCGTGTGAAATATAAGCGGGCAGGTTAAAAAAAATTTGCGGTGCAAAGGTAGGGGAGTACCGGTGTATAATTACGAATTGTCCTTTATAAGTTTTGCCAGTACATCGGGCTCAGCCCCCTGCTCAAATGCTTGTACCAGGTTGCCTTTTTTATCATACACGGCCATAAAGGGCGTAAATCTTACTTTGTAAAACGACGGGATTGCATATTTGGGGTCGCGGCCAAACCGGAAATTTTTCAACTGGCCTATTTTATAATTCTTTTTAAAATCTTTTATTTCCGGCACTGAAAAATAGCTGATCCATATAAAAAATGCACTCTTCAGTTTATCCATATTGGCATATATGTTCTGGGCCGCAAGCTGGCAGTGGCCACACTCGGGGCTAAAATATACTATCACAACTGGCTTATGTTTAGGAATGCCTTTATTAGTAAACCAACTGCTGTCTGGCTGCATAATATTAATAGGCGGTATCTTGTTATTTGAAAGATAAGAAGTAGTATCCGCAGGCTGCGAGTAGGCCGCAATAGACACAAGGGCTGCAAAGGCTAAAAAAATTACTTTTTTCATGAATAACGTTTAAAAGATTGTGGCATAAAGATAAAAGGTAATTTTAAATATGCATGTATACCCAAAAAATTAAGGAAATGTTATGCATTGTTATAACGAATCCCGCAATGTAAGGTAAAACGGTATCTCAATGTGCTCTGCCGATTTTTGCAATATTAATTGCGCGGCTTTTTGCCCCATTTGCTGAAAATCCGTTGAAATAGTAGTAATACCTTTAAGGATTATTTTTTTTAACGGTGTTTCGTTATACGAGATTACGCCTACATTCTTACCAACCTGCAGCCCGGTGGCGAGAATCTTCTCAATAAGCAAAACAAGGTCATCTTCCATCAGGCTTATATAAACCGTATCTTCTTCAATGGCTTCCTTTTTCATATTGTTTACAACGCCATAATTAAAGGCATACTGCGTGCAAAAGCGTACAAAACCTTTAATAATCTCCTGGCTATGGTAGCTATATTCGGGAAATATGATCTTTAAAGTGTGGTATTTGCTAAGGCGCTCTAATGCTCCGCTCAATGCCTCATAAATATCTTTTTCAAAATTTTCATAAACCGCGCCGTAGTTGCCTTTTATTCCCGGCACCAGTTTATCCATAATTATAAGCTTCTCCCTGGGCAGGGCATTTAAAATATCGCAGGCATTTTCTTCGCTCTGCATAAAATGCGGTATTATAACATAATGCGTATAATCATCTTTACGGTTGTTAAGCAGTTTTTTAAAAAGCGTAAAATCGTTGTTATAAATATAAAAATCAATTGCCGCCCCTTCACCCAATGCAGCCACAAACGCATCATAAATGATCTTTTTATGAGTGCTTAACTTATTAAACAACAGGAATACCCTTATAGATTGCCTTACCTCCGTCTTGGTGACAAAATAGCCCTTACCCGGCACCGATCCAATAATACCCACGTTTTTTAAATGCCGGTAAGCCCTTTCTGCAGTATCGCGGCTTATTTCCAGCTCATAACTAAGGTCGTTTATGCTCGGCAGCATATAATCTTTTTCAATTTTGCCTGCCTCTATGGCTTTTAGTATGCTGTTGGTAAGTTGCACGTATTTAGGCGTGACACTCTGTTCGTCTATGCTTATAAGCGTGTATATGTTCTCTGACGGCAAGTTATTAGTTTAAAGTTTCCTGTTTCACGTTTGAAGTTTGCACAAGGTAATAACTATTTTTTGGTGAGATGATGCCTCCTTGCACAACGGGCCATCATCTCTTAACAACAATTCAGCCTTTTAAATACTTACTGATTCCCTGTCGTTTTTTAGCCAAAAGGAGGAAAAAGTATCCCAAAAGTTTACCATTTTTTTATCATAATTAATTGATTATTAGCACATTATGATATTTTATCTCAAAAACCGACAACTAATTCAAATCAAACAATTTTCGCTGCCCTGTTTCAATACTGTTGTTGTCCATTACTTTCAAAGAGCTTATACTATCCGTATATACTTATATATAAAAACCTGCATTTTGTCTCACAAAAAACGAAAATTTATTTTTCACCAAAAAATGGCTTCGTCAATTCCCGTCTCACGTCTGCTGTTTCACGTTTCACGTTTGTCCTCTCACGTCACAAGTTCAGTTCCATCTGTATATTGCTGCGCTCATAAGGCGTAGGGTGGCCCGCTACTTTTTTAAAGCCTAATTTATTATAAAGGCTGATGGCCGGTGTAAGCATGGTATTGCTTTCAAGATATATTTTTTTTGCGCCCAGTTGCCTTGCTTTTTCAATTACCGCCCGTCCTAAAAGCCAGCCAATATTTTTACCACGCATTGCCGGGGCAACGGCCATTTTTGCCAGCTCGTAATCATATTCAGGGTCTTCCATTTTCAAAAGTGCGCAAACACCTACAGGCTCATTGTTATATAAGGCCACCACTATATGGCCTCCCCTGGCTATGATATTACCCTGGGGATCATCAAGTGCCTTATGGTCAGCTTCTTCCATCTTAAACCAGCGGCTTATCCACTCTTCGTTTAGTGCTTTAAACGCCTGTTCATGCATTGGCTGGTAATCCACAATTGTAACAGTACTGCCTTCACGTTCTTTCTTCTTTTCCAGCACCCGGCGCAACAATGTTTTCTCGTCAAGCAGGTATTCCCATTCTGCAATGGCTTTCCAAAGGTCGTTCCTGCTCTGTGCGGCTATCTCTTCAATGGCCTTGCTTACATCAGTGTACTGCCCCTGTATCTTGTCGGTTATTTGCATTCCTTTTTGGGATAGCTGCACCATGTTTTTGCGCCCGTCATCCTTATCAGTTTTCTCTTTTATATAGCCTTTTTTCAGCATCTCCCCAACAATCTTACTCACCGATGGGTGCGAATGGCCTATTTCCTTAGCGATTGAGGTTATTGTTTTGGTTTCGCCACCCGAAAGCACATAAAACACCGGGAACCATTTGGGTTGCATATCAATGCCATAGCATTTATATAATTCGCCCGCGTCTTCTGTTATTTTTTCGGTCAGCAAACGTAACCGGCTTCCAATAGCCTTTTTGCCAACTGTATCAAAAAAATTCATACTTGCTATTTTAAGTATATAATTACGTAACCAGTTACGCAAATATAAAAAATATAACTAAATACAAATATTTTACGATATTTTTATTGCATTGCTATGTCGCAACAATTGTATTATTCATCTGTCCTATTTAAAACAGCATATCGCCGGCAGACCTCCTCGCCGGTTCTTTCACCTAAACAAGATCTAATAATTAAAACCGGTTCATAAGCCCCCTTTAGGGGATGGGGGCATGACACTCCATGATGGTTTAATACACCACACAGCTTATTTTAGTGCCTGCTTCTGCATATCTTGATCGTGTATTAAAACTTTGCCATGAAAAAACTGCTTATCGTTTTATTGATTGTTCAGTCTGTCGCCTATACCTGTTTTTCCCAGGTTAAAGTGCAAAACCTGTTATGTGAAAATGTCTCTAATCCTTTTGGGCTTGATGTTACCGCACCGCGTTTTAGTTGGCAGCTATCTGCTGATAAACGGGGCGTTATGCAAACCGGGTACGAAATAAGGGTGGGCAATAATGCTGCGTCCCTCACAAAAAATAAAGGCATTGTTTGGCCTACAGGCAAAGTAATGTCCGATTCATCTGTACACGTAACCTACCAGGGTACAGCTCTGCAATCCGGTACAAAATATTACTGGCAGGTGCGTGTGTGGGATAATGACGGCAAAGCCTCTGAATGGAGCGATGTGGCCTGGTGGCAAACAGCTTTATTAAATACCAGCGACTGGAAAGCAAAATGGATTGAAACCGCAGGTGATGAGGCAGAAAGGGCAAGCCCGCTGTTCCGCACACAATTCAACACAGGAAAGAAAATAAGATCGGCCACTGCATACATCACTTCACATGGCTTATACGAGGCACAAATAAACGGGCAGCGTGTAGGTGATGCATTTTTAACGCCAGGCTGGACGAGTTATAACAAACGCCTGCAGTACCAGGTGTACGATGTTACAAATATGCTTAAAAGCGGCGCCAATGCTGTAGGTGTAATGCTGGGTAGCGGATGGTACCGGGGCTTTATCGGTTTCTCCGGCCAGAAAGATTTTTATGGTAAAAAGCTTGCATTGCTTTTTCAATTGGATATAACCTATGCTGACGGCAGTAAAGAAAGTGTCGTTTCTAATGAAAACTGGAAATCATCAACCGGTTCCATACAGAATTCTGAAATTTATAATGGCGAAAGCATTGACGCGCGCGAGGAAAAAAGCGGCTGGGCAATAGCCGGTTTTGATGACAGCAAGTGGAATAATGTAAAAACGGAAGATTTTAATAACGATATTTTAGTGGCCACTTATAATGAGCCGGTTAAAAAGCATGAGGTATTTAAAGCTATTCATGTTTTTAAAACGCCCAAAGGTGAGCAGGTGGTTGATTTTGGGCAAAACCTTGTTGGCTGGGTAGTGATAAAAGCAAAAGGCAACGCAGGGGATAAAATAAGCGTTTGGCATGCCGAAGTGCTTGATAAAACCGGCAATTTTTACACAACCAACCTGCGTGCCGCCAAAGCAGAGGATGAATATATTTTAAAGGGTGGGGGAGAAGAAACATTTGAACCGCATTTTACTTTTCATGGGTTCAGGTATATAAAAATTGAAGGCTATCCTGGCGATCTCTCGCCGGATAATTTTACGGCTGTTGCCTTGTACAGCGATATGCGGCCAACTGGAACTTTTACATCCTCAAATCCCTTAATAAATCAACTGCAGCATAACATTCAATGGGGGCAAAAAGGCAATTTTTTAGATGTGCCAACAGATTGCCCGCAGAGAGACGAGCGCCTTGGCTGGACGGGCGATGCGCAGGTATTTAGCCGCACAGCAACATTTAATATGAACGTAAATAACTTTTTTGCCAAATGGCTAAAAGATGTTGCGGCAGACCAAAGGCCATCCGGCTCTGTACCTTTTGTGATTCCGAATGTGTTGGGCGATAATGCAGGTGGCAGTACTGGCTGGGCAGATGTTTGCACCATCATTCCATGGAATATGTATTTGGCTTATGGTGATAAAAATATTCTCGCTGCCCAATACCCAAGTATGAAGGCCTGGGTTGATTATATGAAAAATGCCAGTAAAGATGATTTGTGGAATACTGGCTTTCACTTTGGTGATTGGTTATTTTACCACCCGGATGATGATAATGACGGCCGCGCTGCCGTTACAAATAAATATTTAATAGCGCAATGCTTTTATGCAAACTCAACACAACTGCTTATAAATGCCGCGACAGTATTGGGCAAAACGGATGATGCCGCTGCATACACCCAACTGCTGCAAAAAGTAAAAGAGGCGTTTATGAAGGAGTATGTTACGCCCAATGGCGGCCTGGTATCGGGTACACAAACAGCGTATGTATTGGCATTAAATTTTGATATGCTGCCCGAAAACTTGCGCGCCCAGGCCGCTGCGCGGCTCGCAGACAATGTAAAAAGCTACGGAAACCACCTTACCACTGGCTTTTTAGGCACGCCTTACTTATGCCATGTGCTTACAAGGTTTGGCTACAGCGATGTTGCTTACCAGCTTTTGCTGCAGGATACTTATCCTTCCTGGCTATACCCGGTTAAAATGGGCGCAACCACCATTTGGGAAAGATGGGACGGTATTAAGCCTGACAGCACTTTTGAAACACCAAGCATGAATTCGTTCAACCACTATTCGTACGGGGCTATTGGCGATTGGATGTACCGCGCCGTTGTAGGAATAGATACATATAATGATGGTGTTGGTTACAAGCATATTAAAGTAATGCCGCACTTAGGTAAAGGCTTAACAAGCGCTTCGGCCAGCCTGCAAACATATTATGGTATATTAAGCAATGGGTGGAAAACAACGGATGGTATGATAACTATGGATGTTGAAATACCGGCTAATACCACAGCGGATATTTATATACCCGCAGCAAGTGCCGATGCTGTTACAGAAGGCAGTAATATGTTATCTTCAGTAAAAGATATAAAGGTAACAGGTACTGAAAATGGCTATGTGGTATTAAAAGCAGGCAGCGGCAAATATCATTTTGAAGTAAAGAAGTAAGTCGGGAAGACAGGAAGTCCGGAAGTCAGAAAGACCGGACGATATTGACTGTCTTACTTTCCGACTTCCGGTCTTTCTGACTTCCGGACTAAAATATATTACTTTCGGACTTCCCGACTTCCGGACTTTCGGTCTTTCGGACGTTCCGTCTTCCGGACTAAAACATAAATAATGAATATCCTCTTCGGCATCATCTTTCACTTTATCGGCGGTTTTGCTTCCGGTAGTTTTTATATGCCTTACAAAAAAGTAAAAGGCTGGCATTGGGAAAGCTACTGGATCATCGGCGGCCTGTTTTCATGGCTTATTGTGCCACCGCTGGCCGCGTGGCTTACCATACCTGGCTTTGCTGATATTATACGCAACACCCCGTGGGAAGTTATTCGCTACACTATTATGTTCGGTGTTCTATGGGGTGTTGGTGGCTTAACTTATGGGCTTGGTGTGCGTTATCTCGGTATGTCGCTTGGTAATTCAATAGTACTGGGTTTTTGCTCCGCATTTGGTGCACTGGTGCCTTCTGTCTATTATAATTTTGTACACACGCCCGGCAAAACAACGTTTAATGATCTGTTGTATACCAATTGGGGGCGTATAGTGTTTCTTGGTATTATTGTATGTTTATTGGGCATTTATATATGTGGCAGGGCGGGTATGCTTAAAGAGAAAGACCTGCCTGAATCAGAAAAAAAGAAAAGTGTAGCAGAGTTTAGTTTAACTAAAGGATTAATAGTAGCGATCATCTCAGGGATACTAAGCGCGTGCTTTAATTTTGGTATTGAGGCTGGCAAACCAATGGCGGAGGCAGCAGTGAAACTTGGTATGAACCCCCTTTATCAAAACAATGTTACTTACGTGGTTTTGTTATGGGGTGGGCTTGCTACAAACTTTATCTGGTGCATGATATTAAATGCCCGTAATAAAACTTTTGGCGATTACACCAATGCAAAAACACCGCTCACCAAAAATTATATATTCTCGGCGCTGGCTGGTACCACCTGGTTTTTGCAGTTCTTTTTTTATGGAATGGGCGAAAGTAAGCTGGGTAACGGTGCCAGTTCGTGGATATTGCACATGGCATTTATTATACTCGTCGCAAATATCTGGGGAATCACCTTAAAAGAATGGAAAGGTGTTAGTAACAAAACCCGTGTTACCATTACGGTTGGTATCTTTACCATCGTCCTGTCGGTTTTGCTGGTAGGTATCGGTAATTATCTAAAACCGTAATTAAAAAGTCACATGAAGCTAAAGTACGTTAAACGCGTTAGTTTTCTTATTGCCTCAATTGCAGCATTTTGCTTGCTATCCTTTAAACACGGCGGTTTTATGCCGCCGCCAAAAACAGGGGTGGAGGGCTGGTTTCCTGCCTATGATTTTGACGCCAATACTTTTAAAACAGCACCCAAAGCTTATGGCCCATTCACCCGCTGGTGGTGGCCTGGCAATGATGTAACCAACGAGGAATTACAGCGTGAAATAAAACTATTTGCAGCTAATGGTTTTGCGGGTGTGGAAATAGAGCCTTTTGCCGCAGGGATAAATATTAATGGGCCTGCTGATCAGTTAGCCCGGCAGCTTAGCTGGGACAGCGCTTTATTTTACCAGCATGTAGCAGCGACGATGGAACAGGCGAAGCTATCATCTATAACTGTTGATATGAATGCAGGCAGCGGTTGGCCTATGGGTGGCCCGTTTGTTTCACAGGATTCAAGTGTCCTTGCATTAAAATATGCCGAAGCAACAGTTCAGGGCGGTCAGCCTGTAAATGTCGACGTGCCCCGGCCAGTACCACAGGCACCGCAGGCGCCAGGCTTTAACCTCTTTCAAAAAACGGATCCTTCTTTATCAAGATTGGAGGCGGTTATTGCTGCAAAGCTGGTAAAGAAAGATGGGGGCCAAACGTATCTCGATGAGGCTTCCTTACAAAATATTACTTCGTCGGTAGCTAACGGTAAAATTAGCTGGCAGGCACCCGCTGGTGGTGAGTGGAGGATCATTGCATTTTGGTCCGGGCCTGATGGTGAAATACCAAAAGCAGTGGCAGCCAACCCGCCCGGCTTTGTTGCAGACCCCCTTGATTCAAATAAAGTAATGGTTGCTTATAACCACCTTTTCGGTTCCCGCACAGGTTTGCCGGTATACTATAGCCACCCCCTGCGGGCTGTATTTAATGATAGTTATGAGTTTATGACAGACAGGCATTTCACCCAAAACTTTTTTGCATATTTTAAACAGCAGCGTGGCTATGATATTATAAACTACCTGCCGGCTAATATGCAGAAAGGCTATAACAATGCCTATGCATCTTTTATGATGCCCGGGGAAAAGCCTGTGTATGTACTTGGTGATGAAGACTGGCGCTTGAGATACGATTACGACCTCACAGTAAGTGACTTAATGCGCAACCAATTCATACTGCCCAGCGACAGGTGGTTTGAAAAGAAGGGTATGTTGCACCGCACACAGGCTTATGGCGTAAAAATGGATATTATTGGGAATAGCGGTGCCGCCGATATACCCGAGGCGGAACAGTTAGCAGGCAGCAACTCAGAAGGCTTTGTAAAGCTTATCACATCAGGTGCACATTTATACAACAAACCCGTTATTACCCAGGAATCATTTGTATTCCAGGGCAGGGCCGAAATGACAACGCCACAAAAAATAAGGTTGTTGGCCGACAAAGCCTTTGCATCAGGTGTTAACCAAATTATTTACCACGGTACGCCATACAAATACCAAACAGGCGAATATGGTTCAGAAGGTTATAATCCATTTTCGTCAGCCACCATGCCATTTATTAATTTTTCTTCCAACATAAATGAAAGCTCGCCTTTTTGGGGCGATGTAAAAGCCATCAACCAGTATATTACACGCGTGCAGTATGCGTTGCGTTCAGGCAAACCGCATTCAGATGTATTGATATATTTCCCATTTGTTGACCTGGCCGATGCGCAGGTGGTAAACAACCCCCAAGAAATAATGCCGTCAGGGTATTTTAAAGGCATTGAGCCTGAATCATCGGCTCCTGCGTCAAACAACGATAAAGGTGTTATAAGTGAATGGTACCGTCAATTATGGCCGGTTGTAAACAAGCTGGAAGCATTAGGCATTACCTGGGAGTTTGTAAACGATGCTTCATTGCAGCAGGCAAGGCAGGATAATGATAAAATAAATATTCGTGGTAATATGTACGATGCAGTTATAGTTGCCAATGTGCCTTATATGCAACTTGCTACCGCGCAGAATATTGATAAGCTAACACAAAAACATGTAAACTTACTGGTGGTGGGCGCCGCGCCTGAAAAGCAGCCATCATTTCTTAATTACCAGCAAAATGATATGGCTACCAAACAGGCGATAAGCGCCGCAGTAAAACAACATACATCCACCTCAATAACTGATGTTACTGCGCTTACCGCATGGGTAAAAAGCCTGCACCCAGCTATACAATTCAACAACGAGTACAACTTTACCCGGCAGATTGAAAGGGACATGAGTGATGGCAGCCGCATACAGTTTATATGGAATATGAGCGACCAGTGGCAACCGATTTCTTTATTAGGAGACAAAGGGTTTAAAGGCTACTATTTTATTGATGCCGAAACGGGCGCTATAACTGGTGTTGAAAATTCAGCTACGGGTGTAGGCACAACAATAAAACCTTACGGCTCGGTTATTTTATACGCTTCTAAAAATAAATTGCCCGATGAAGTGTTAAGCCCTGCACCCGATAATATGCAAAGTGCAACTATACTGGCATCGCTGGACAGTAACTGGACAATAAAAGCCGGTGATGCAATTGCAAATAAAAGTACACTGTTCGATTGGCGCACAAAGCCAAACTTCATTTACCAGGGCAAGGCAAGCTATAAAACAACCTTTAAGCTTGATACAAAAGAAGAGGCCAATAAATATTACCTTGACATGGGCACTGTTTATTATACAGCCGATGTGTTTATAAACACAAAACGCGCGGGTGAAAAAATTTGGGCGCCTTACCTGCTTGATATTTCGCAATATTTAAAGGCTGGTATAAACACAATCGAAATACAGGTTACACCCACCAACAGGAATGTATTTATAGGTGAAGCAGTAAAAGGTAATGCGAAATATGTGCAGTTTAAGGGAGCTGATAAAGCGGTGATGCCTGCAGGGTTATTGGGGCCGGTAAGTATTAAAGTGGTACAACCGTAAAAAATCCCTCCAACTCCCCTAAAGGGGGGGATTTATAAACAGGTTTAGGTTATTTGGGCGGTAGTTATAAAATGTAAGAAAAATATAAATGAGGAATTAAAGCAACCCTGGCTGAATAAACTTGCGTAAAGACCATATAATAAAAATGCTATTGTCCTGGGGCACTCCTCTCCGTGCGGAGAGGAGACGGAGGTGAGGCAAAAAAATGAGTAATTATGAAGACTGATTTTGCATAAAAAGTTCATTCGTCTATATTTAATAATATAGATCAACATATCCTCATAATCTATCCTAATCAAAAAAATCCTGGTTCTATGCGTGTCGCCTTCACCATGAAAATATTTCCCGGTTGCGCTGACGAGTATAAACGCAGGCACGATGCCTTGTGGCCGCAACTGGAAGAGCTATTAAAACAACATGGCATAACAGAATACAGTATTTTTTTAGATGATGCAACAAATATATTGTTTGCCACTTTACAAATTGAAGATGCTGCATTACTTGATGAACTGCCAAAACATACTGTAATGCAACAATGGTGGGCATACATGAAGGATATTATGGAAACAAATGCCGATAACTCACCTGTTGTCACACCTTTGAAAGAAGTTTTTTATTTACCTTGAAACAAAACAATTGCAATATGAAAATAAAGCTGTTAATAAGTATTTGCCTTGTTGCCGCCCTTTCAATACAGGCGCAGCAAAAAGTAATTCAATTATATCCCGGTGCTGCACCCGGCAGCGAAAGCTGGAACTGGGATGAAAAACAAAACGATTCCAATATGTCTAAAACGGAGGTGGTATACAATGTATCACACCCTTCGTTAACCGTTTTTCCCGCCGATCCGGCCACGGCAAATGGCACCGCCATAGTTATTTGCCCGGGTGGTGGTTTTCACATGCTGTCAATTAATAGTGAAGGCAATGATGTTGCTAAATGGCTTGCCAAAAGGGGGGTTACTTGCTTTGTATTAAGGTACAGGCTTATGCACAGTGTTACTGACGACCCGGTAAAAGAATTAATGGGCGGCCTTACCGGCGATATAAAGAAATTTAATGAATCCGTAGCGCCTGTTGTGGCCCTTGCCACCGCAGATGCAATGAACGCAATGACCTACGTTCGCCAGCATGCTGCTGACTACGGAATTAAAACAGATAAAATAGGCATTATAGGTTTTTCCGCCGGCGGTACGTTGGCCGAGGCGGTAGCTTTTGGTTACAACGCTGACAGCAAACCAAACTTTGCTGCACCTATTTATGCTTATGTTCCCGATGCGCAAAGCACTGAAGTACCCAAAGACGCTCCGCCAATGTTTTTAGTGGCCGCCAGCGACGACCAATTACACCTTGTGCCCAGCAGTTTGTTGCTATACAGTAAATGGCAGCAGGCAGGCAAGCCCGCAGAGCTTCATTTATATGTACACGGCGGCCACGGTTTCGGCATGCGTAAACAAAACATTCCTACTGATAACTGGATAGACCGCTTTGGCGATTGGCTTCAGCAACTTGGTTTTATTGCGCCATTAAAAGCTGCGCCGCAGGATTGGCCAAACCTTGCCCGCTTTGCTGCTGATAATTCAAAAGTGCAGGCGCCTGCAGCTGGTGAAAAACGCGTTGTGTTTATGGGTAACTCTATTACAGAGGGCTGGCTTCGTCTTGACCCTGACTATTTTGGAAGCAAGCCATATATAAACCGCGGTATAAGCGGTCAAACCACACCTCAAATGTTGTTACGCTTTAGGCCAGATGTTATTGACCTTCATCCAAAAGCAGTAGTTATATTGGCGGGTACCAACGATATAGCAGGCAATACCGGTCCCGAAACACTTGAAACTATTATGGGCAACATAGCTTCGATGGCGGAGCTGGCAAAGGCACATAATATAAAAGTGGTTTTATCATCGGTACTTCCTGCCTTTGATTACCCATGGAGGCCAGGGCAGCAACCCGCGGAAAAAATTGTAGCCCTTAATGCCATGATAAAAGATTACGCCGCCAAAAATGGTTGCATTTATCTCGATTACTGGACAGCAATGGCTGATGCACGAAAAGGATTACCGGCAAATTTATCAGGAGATGGCGTGCACCCAACGATAGCGGGTTATAAAGTGATGGAACCATTGGCTGAGAAGGCTATTGCCGATGCGCTGAAGTAGCTGTTCGCTACGTAACATTTATTCACGAAAAGATGATATTTTCTTTAAATAGATTGTCATCTTTTTTGTTTTGGCCGATGTCATTAACACCGGCCTTCCGTTCTTATCGGTCTGGTAGGCCTTGTTAACTCATTTAATTAAAATTGCATCAAATGTTTGTATGCAATATGTAAGCACATATAAGGCTACGCTTATTGTGGTTAGGTCGGCCCTATTAACGATGTTTTATTTTAACGCTGTTGCACAGCCCGATAGTTTCCCCGCATTACACGGCAACTATCTTGGTCAAACAAGGCCTGGCGACAGTGCTATAGTTTTTGCAAAAGGAATTGTTTCAACTGATGTATATGAACACAGCGCCGCAATTTTTTCGCGGGATGGAAATATACTTCTATGGGGTACGGTAGACCGCAATAAGCCGGGTGCGTTAATGGAAATGAGAAGAATAGGCAATACATGGACAAAACCAGCAACGCCCTCATTTGCACAAAATACCTATGATGACATGTATCCTTTCTTTTCGGTTGATGGCAGCAAGCTATATTTTGGCAGCCGCCGGCCACTGCCTTCTGGATCACCCGCTGGTGACATACGCATTTGGGTGATTGAACGTACTGCTGCTGGTTGGGGTACACCAACAGTACTGGATACCACATTATTCCATGGCTTCGAATATGCGCACTCGGTGTCAAAAAACGGCGATCTCTATTTTTCGGCAAGAGAACCGGTTGATAATAAATTTAAATGGAGCATTTATTGTGCAAAATATAGTAATGGCAAATACCTGCAGCCGGAGAAACTGGATACATGTATAAATAACGGCTGGTATGTGGATGGGCCATGTATTTCCCCTGACGAAAACTTTCTTGTATTTGAGTCTGACCGTCCCGGCGGTATAGGCAGTATTGACCTCTATATATGTTTCAGGCAAAAAAATAATTCCTGGGGGCTGCCTATAAATATGGGGCCAAAAGTTAATACAGGTTTTGCGGAAAGGTTTGCCGGTTTATCGCCCGATGGTAAATATTTCTTTTTTGGAAGTAACAGGGCGAGTGCGTTGCCCGACATCTATTGGATTAAAGCGGATTTTATTGATGACCTTAAGAGAAAATAATAATGATTAAACACATTTTTACCGGCATAGTTATTCTGAGTGTTTGTGGTAACTGTTTCTCACAGAAATACAAACAATGGGGCGCATTGCAACAAGGCCCGTACGATATTGGTTTCAGAGTAAACCATTGCGTGGATTATGGCCGTCACGTAGATGTTGAAGATGCCAATATGCCCAAACTAAAGATCATAGCGCCAAAACAATTAACACTGTTTGTTTGGTACCCTGCGCTGGGTGGTGGTAACGTAAGGCACATGCTTTACCATGATTATGCAATTCTTACCAAACAGATTACAGAACCACACCAGCTAACTGTGCAGCAGGAGCGGGATGCCGACAGTATTATAAAATTGATTGCAAATAACGGCGTTGGGGTGCAGTTAACCGGCGGTGAGGTTAAAGCTATCGCAACCACCCCTGTTGCAGCCGTTAAAAATGCAGTGCCGGCAGCAGGCAAGTTCCCGGTTATATTATGCGGCATACAGGGCGGCCCAAGCCTGAACAATGTATTGTTCGAGTACCTTGCCTCAAAAGGCTACGTTGTGGTTGCAGGTGCAGGGTCAAAAAGAGAAGGTAAAATGGAAGCGTTCAACCCGCAAATGGCATTGCTTGAAAGATTAGGTGACATGGAATACATGGCAGGCTTCGCACATAGCCTTTCATTTGCAGATACTACGCGTACTGGTTTAATGGGGGTAAATTTTGAGGGTATGACAGCGCTTCTTTACCAAATGAAAAACCAGCACGCACAAGCAGTGGTAAGCCTTGACGGCTGGGAGGGCAAAGAAGGCTCGCTTGGTGATCTGACAAAATTTGTTTGTTACAACCCGTCTGCAATGACCGTCCCGTATTTCTCTGTAATGCAGGATGAAAACCCGCCACCGCCTGGCTTAACACTAACAACCGCTATACTGGATAGTCTTAAAAATGCCGAACGTTATTATTATGTGCTAAATGGCATGCGCCATTCGTACCTTGTAGCAGGTCTTTATATACTGCCCCGTTTAAGCGAAGAAAAAGAGGCAGCATATCATTTTTTATACCAAAGCATTGGTTATTTTTTTGACGCATTTGTCAAAAGCTCAAAAGATGGTCTTGCCTATATTAACAGGCCTGCAGTTGATAACGGCATACCTTCAACCATCGTAAAAACTGAGCTTAAAAAGCCTGCTATTTAATTATAACAAATGCGTGAAAGCATTTACAAAATTTCAGAAACTTCGCCCGGATTTGTGTCTTCACAAATCCATGATTGTAAAAAATGACAATGTAAAAACCCATTTTCGGTGTTCAGTTAATTAAAGCGCATCTATTTTGGCATACATGGCTGTAAAACAATCCCACGGTGTATCATTGCCGCCCTTGTTGTCTTTTTTCTTTGCGTAAAAACCGTTCAAAAATTCGCCCGCGCCGCTCCATACAGTTTGCATCATGCCTTTATACCTTGGCTGCATTTCAGGCGTGCTTGATTGCCTGAAGTTTATCATATCATCGGTTTGCTGTAAAGCCAGCGCAGGTATACGCCAGGGGCAGGTAATTACATTAATACCTTTTATGGCAAAATATGCAGGTGTTTTATCAGCACGTTCATAATGCCAGTCACAAACCATTATGTCCTTTGGCACCATGTCAATAGCCCTGTAGGTATTATTATAGCTGGCTTCCCATTCACCAATACCTGTTGTTTTGCCATCAATCATCCTGTCGCCCCATATCCATAGCTGCCTGTTTTTTTGTGCAAGGTGGTCACGAATTGTTCTCACCTCACCTGCAAATAACTCTGCCTTATCTCTCCCTGAACAACGCGGGCATTTGTCGTTGCCCAAATAAAAAACCTCATCCATGCCTGCATGAAAGGCGTCCGTTTCAAACACTTCGCATATTTCGTCAATAACATCAAATAACACTTTATGTACACCGGGGTGCAGCGGGCAGTAGCTCTTGCAATAAAGATTGTCTGCGTTGGGCCATTCATATTTTGCAGGCATTTTTACCTCAGGGTTCTCATCAAATTCCGGGTAAACGGTAAGCAATTTATTTAGTTTGCTTGCCCACGACTGGTGGCCTAAAAGGTTTATCTGGGGAATAATACGTATACCTGCATTTTTGCAGGCGCCAACAAGTTTTTTGATGTCCTGCTGCGATAAAGAACCACTATCTGCAAGTTCAGAATGGCTTTTAAATTGGTAGCCATAATCAACACGCAGAATAAGCGTGTTTACTTTTCTTGGCGCCAACTCCTCAGTAATAAATTTTACAAACCTGTCAACATCTTTAGGCGCGGGTGCACCAATGCAAAACCCTCTTACGGGTAATAAACTGTCCAGCCGCGACTGGCTAAAAACATGTGACTGAAATAATAAAACAACCAGGCAGGTGAAAAGAAATATTTTTCTCATACAGCAGGTTTATGTTATGCAATTGTTTATTTGGTAAGGCTAATATTCAGCACTTATACCCGTATAATTATGCGGCGTTATCGCTTTCAGTTCCTTTTTTACAGCAGCGCTCACTTTTAGGGTGTTTATAAAGTCGTGCATCACTTTCTTATCAATTTTATTTTTGCCCCTTGTAAGGTCTTTAAGTGCCTCATAAGGGTTAGGGTAATTCTCCCTTCTTAAAATTGTTTGTATGGCTTCAGCTACCACGGGCCAGTTGTTTTCAAGGTCATCAATCAGTTTAGCCTCATTTAAAACAAGCTTACTTAATCCTTTCTCAATAGATTTTATCGCAATTAAAGTATGGGCAACTGGCACCCCCATATTGCGCAGCACCGTGCTATCTGTCAGGTCGCGCTGCAATCTTGACAAGGGCAATTTTGCCGAAAAATGCTCCAGCAAGGCATTGGCAACACCTAAGTTACCCTCGGCGTTTTCAAAGTCAATAGGGTTTACCTTGTGCGGCATAGCACTGCTGCCAACTTCGCCTTTTTTAGTCTTTTGCTTAAAGTAATCCATGCTTATGTAAGTCCATATATCGCGGCACAGATCGATCAAAATAGTATTAATGCGTTTAATGGCGTCAAAGTGGGCTGCCATATTATCGTAGTGCTCAATTTGCGTAGTAAACTGCAGCCGCTGCAGGTGTAACACATTCTCAACAAACTCGTTGCCTAATTTCACCCAATCCTTGCCGGGAAAAGCTATAAAATGCGCGTTAAAGTTGCCGGTGGCGCCGCCAAATTTTGCAGAGTAGGGGATATGTGAAAAAAGGTTCACCTGGTTTTTAAGCCGTTCAATAAAAACCATTACCTCTTTGCCTAACTTGGTTGGCGAGGCCGGTTGGCCGTGTGTGCGCGCCAGCATGCTTATTTCTTTCCAGTCCGTTGCAAATTGCTGCAGGTGGTTTTGCAGGTTCATCAGCGCAGGCAGGTATTCGTGCTCCATGCAATGTTTCCAGCTAAGTGGTATGCTGGTATTATTAATGTCCTGCGATGTAAGGCCAAAATGCACCCACTCCTTGGCGTCTGCCGCGCCAGCCTTATCTATTTGTTGTTTTAAAAAATACTCAACAGCCTTTACATCGTGGTTGGTTGTAGCCTCAATATGCTTTATTTGCTGCGCATCATCCAGGTTAAAATTATCAGCAGCGTTGCGTAATTCCTGTTTCGCTTTGGCGCTTAGTTTAAAAAACCTCTTTTCGGCCAAAAACAAAAAATATTCTACTTCAACAATTACACGGTATTTCATCAGCGCGTATTCTGAAAAATATTCCGCAAGCTGTGTAACCTGTTTGCGGTAGCGGCCATCAACGGGAGAAATAGCAGTAAGATTGTTCAATTCCATAAGCGGTAAATTCCAAATAAAAAGTACCAAAGCCTAAAAAGAAACGCGCGAAAGTAAAGCAGTTAACTTAAAACACGGCAGGCAGGGTAAATGCAACCTTAAGCCTATACCTTACACCTTTTGCCTTTTTAAGTCAAAAACGCCTTTCTTTGCACGCAAATTTAGTTGAATTGGAGAAGATAAAAGTAGGAGCAGTGAGTTATTTGAATACGAAACCTTTGCTGTATGGCATAAAACGTTCAGAAATATTGATGGAGCAGATTGAACTGGTTGAAGAATACCCGTCAAAAATAGCTGATATGCTTGTTCAGGGAACGATTGATGTGGGGCTGGTACCGGTTGCTGTTATACCAAAACTAAAAAAGTGGCATATACTTCCCGGATATTGCATAGGTGCGGAAGGTGGCGTTGCCTCGGTTTGCTTATTCGGTGAATCGCCTATTGAAGAATTGAATACAATATTGCTTGATTATCAAAGCCGTACATCGGTTAGCTTATGTAAAATTTTACTGAAGCATTACTGGAAAAAGGACGTAGCGCTGCAGGATGCAGGCAAAGATTTTACCAGCCAAATTAAAGGCCGCACAGGCGGGGTGATCATAGGCGACAGGGCACTGCTGCAAAGAAAAATATCGCCGTATGTATACGATCTGGCCGGCGCATGGCAGCAAATGACCGGCCTGCCATTCGTTTTTGCTGCCTGGATTGCCAATAAAAAATTGCCGGATGCTTTTGTAAAACTTTTCAACGAGGCCAATGCTGAAGGGTTGCAAAACCTTGACGCGGTTATTGCTGAAAACCCATTTGCAGCATACGATTTAAGAACATATTATACACACAATATAAGCTACACGCTAACCAAAGAAAAAATGGCCGGCATGGAAAAATTTTTAACACTCCTTAAAAACATTTAAAAACCTGCATTATATTTTTCACAGGGTGGCAAAATAGATTTATTTTGTACCTTATTTCTTTAAGCCCTTATTTAAGCAAATGTGTGAGACGAATTAAAATTTTTATCTGCATAGCGCTCGTTCTAACCTTCACTTTTCTTTGCTCGTTCCCGCACGCGCAGCAGGCTCTTCAATTAACTTATGGGGGAGATGGCAATGACAAGGCATACGACATAGTTGACGCCGGTAATAACCAATTTTATGTTATAGGCAATAGCAACAGTAGTGGGTCAGCAGGGGGTTATGATATTGTTGTAACCAAAATGCAGCAAGATGGCACAGTGCTATGGTCGTATTTATATGGCCAGGGCGGAGATGAGACAGTACGCAAAGCCAGCAAAACATCCGATGGCGGCCTGGTACTAACGGGCCAAACAACTTCTTTTAATGGCCATAAAGGCGATATACTTTGCATGAAGCTTACCAAATATGGCGGGGTTGAATGGGTGACCGAATACGGCGATGGCACACAGTATGGCGACCTTGGCATGGATATTATTCAAACTTCAGATGGGGGGTACGCGGTTTCTGCCATATTAAACGTGCATGGTTTTGTCGCTAACGCTATTGTAATGAAACTTAACTCCCAGGGCACCGCTGTATGGTATAAAACATTCGACAGGGGCGATGGCGAAGATGGTGTAGGCATAATTGAACAAGGCAATACCCTTATTGCTACTTCAGATATACAGCATAGCGTGGCAGGTGGCAACTACACCATGGTAATTACAAAACTTGATGAGGCCACGGGCAATGTAATTGCCACAAAAATGCTTACACCATCGCAAAGGGGCATTTTTAACCCATATATTTTTAAAGACAACGCCAACGGATATTGGATAAGCGGCCACATGATTGATGAAAATGGCATACAGGGCGCCACTTATAACAAGATGCAGCAAACTATTATAAAACTTGATGCAAATTTTAATGTTGTAAAAGGTTATAAGCTTGCTGTTTCGCCCTATACCGATAATTATTTTACGGGCTTTGTGCCGTTGGCAGATGGCGGCTTTATTACATGCGCCGCCACGCAAACGCCATCAAGCTCAAATGTTTACCGTATTGATGCAAATGGCAAAGTAGTGTTTTCAAAAACCATAAGCGGTGGCGACGGTGCAAGGCAGTTAAACAGGCTGCAGCTTATTGGCAGCAACGTGGTTTGTGTGGGCAGTGATGCAGTTTCTGGCACAAGCGACATATTTGTAACAAGTTTTAACATCGGCGGCAATACTTCAACCGCTTGCGGCTACGATACAGCATTGGTGGCTATAAATAACGAGCCGTATATTCCAAGCAACTTTACCTGGCCAACAACAACTACTGCACCTATTGCAGGTGCTGTTGAGAGTCTTGCTGTAGCAAATAGCAATTATACGCCTCCGAACATAATAAACTGTGTTAAGCAGGTAACAGTAACACCCAATTTTACCATACCAGACACCGTTTGTGTAAATAGCCCCGTTAATATTACTAATACCAGCACAGGCGCTTCATCATATTATTGGAATTTTTGCACGGCTGATGTAAACCACGACCCAACGGGTACAAATCTTGGCAATGTTGGTAATGTTTTTAATACACCAGTATTTACTGATATTGTTAGCGATAATGGTAATTATTATGCATTTGTTACTAGTTATTATTCGGGTTCAATAGCCCGCCTGGACTTTGGTAACAGTATGCTTAATACGCCTGTTGCTACCAACTTAGGCAGTTTTGGCGGTGTATTGCCTTCCGCCTCAACTGAAGGGGTACAGGTAATTAAAAATGAAGGAAAATGGTATGCTATTATTGTTGGCGGCGGCCCCGAAGCAGGTACACAGCCCAAGATAGTAAAACTTTCTTTTGGAAGTTCTATCACCAATAACAAGCCTGTTGTTACTGATTGGGGTAATCTTAATGGGTACCTTAATTTTCCGCACGATCTGCAAATTTTCCAGGACAATGGCAGATGGTATGGTTTTACTATTAACAAAGATGGGAATACCATAACGAGATTTGATTTTACCAACAGCTTTGAAAATACACCCACAGCAACAAACCTGGCTGTGCCACCGGGCAGCAACCTGAATTTACCCACAGGATTTTTTGTTATTAACGACAATAACAACTGGCGTATGTTTATAATTAACAGCTACGATGAGGGCTTTACGCCACCTGACGATGGCACCATTACCAGGCTTGATTTTGGGGCATCACTGTTAAACAATAATCCAACCGCAGTTAATATTGCAAATAGCCAGTTGAGCAATACTATGCACAACCCCAGGGATATTAGCGTTATAAAATTTTGTGGTGAGGCCTTTGGGTTTGTTGTTAACCATGCAACAAATGATATTGTAAAACTCGATTTTCATGGCGATTTAACAAGCATACCCACCGCCACATCACTGGGGAATATCGGGAATCTTAGTTTTCCGCACTCAATTTCAAAATTATTCAGGGTGGGGGCGGATATATATAGCTTTATCCCTAATGCTACTACCAGTGCACTAACACGCATTAAATTTGCAGGTTGTACAAATGCAAGCTTGCCTTATTCTCAATTGCAAAATCCATCACCTGTAGCATACGCTACTCCGGGTGTATATAACATAAACCTCACGGTAGACGACGGGCTTTCAACGCAAAATTCGTTATGCAAACAGGTAGTTGTAATTGGCGGCCCAAAAATTGCCTTTACTGGTCAAACTACTATTTGTAACGGCGATTCAGCGCACTTGAAGGCCTCTGGCGGTGTAAGTTATAGCTGGTTACCTTCAGCGGGTATTTCTAACCCCAATAGCGCTTCTATTGCTGTAAAACCAACATTAACCACAAAGTATTTTGTAACCGCTAAAAATAGTACAGGCTGTGTTTCAAAAGATTCTGTAGTGGTAAATGTTAGTGCCTGTACTAATGCAAATATTGGGTTTACGGCCCCAGATACTGTTTGCGTAAACAGCCCGGTAAGTATAACCAATACAACTACCGGCGCAAGCAGTTATTTTTGGAGTTTTTGCACTGCGGATATTAACCAGCCGCCTGTTGCAGATAACCTTGGCAACCCCGGTAATGTTAGCGGGCCGGTATTTACCGACTTTGCCAACCAAAATGGCAATTACTACGGTTTCGTGGTAAACAACTATTCAGGCCATCTTACCAGGCTTGAATTTGGCGGTAGCCTGCTAAATAACCCAACTTCATACGACCTTGGCAATTTTGGCGGCACGCTAGAAATAAACACTGAAGGTATACAGGTTGTAAAAAGCAACGGAAAATGGTATGCCTTTATAGTAGGTGGCGACCCTGATTTTGGAACGCACCCCCAATTAGTAAAAATTGAATTTGGCACAGATTTAAGTAACAATACCCCAACAGCTACTGACTGGGGCAATATCGGTAATATGTACCAGCCAATAGACTTATACATGTTCCAGGATGGGGCTGCATGGCATGGGTTTACAACAAATTCAAAAAACAATACTATTACAAGGTTTGATTTTGGAGTTGATTTTTCAACGCCGCCAGCCGGAACTAATTTGGGCAACATTGGCAATCTTTTTAATTATCCTACCGGCATTTATGCAGCAAATGATAATGGGTACTGGCGGGTTTTTATAACAAATGGCGTGGGGCAAACATTAACAAGGCTTGACTTTGGTAAATCGTTGCTTAATAACACACCCACCCCGGTAAACTTAGGCAATCCTGGCAATTTATTTGGCCAGCCAAGGGACTTTACAATTCTTAAGTCGTGCGAGGGCATCATTGGCTTTGCGGTTAACGGAGCGTCAAACGACCTGCTGAAATTTAATTTTAACGGCGATCTTACAAGTATTCCAACCGCTGTTTCACTCGGTAATATCGGCAATTTTGACTTCCCGCATTCTCTTTCAAAGCTTTTCAGGATAGGGTCTGATATTTACAGTTTTATTACAAATGTTAGTAACAATACTATGACCCGGCTAAAATTTGCGGGCTGCAATAGTGCAAGTGTACCTAACTCAACAAAACAAAATCCGCCTTCAGTAACATACGCTGCCCCTGGCATATATACTATTAACCTTACTATTGATGATAGCCTCCCTTCGCAAAATTCGTTATGCAAACAGGTGGTGGTTTTAGCTGGCCCCAATATTAGTTTAACTAATGATACTACCATTTGCCTCGGTGACTCAGCGTATTTAAAAGCATCAGGCGGGTCAAGCTACAGCTGGCTGCCATCGGCAGGTATAACAAATCCAACCGCTTCATCTATCGCGGTAAAACCTCTTGCCACAACAAAATACTTTGTAACTGCTAAAAATGCCGCAGGTTGTGCCGCCCAGGACTCAGTCACTGTAAAAATTGGCAATTGCATTTGCCAAACAAATGCTGATTTCAGCTTTAAGCAGGATGTGTGCAGCCCTGCATCTTTCCAGTTTAACAATGAAACGCCGCAAACAGCCTCTGTATCATGGGATTTTGGCGATGGCCAAAAAGCCGGCAACGTACTTTCACCGCCGGTTACATATAATGGTTACGGTACCTATAAAGTTACATTAACCGTGCAAAATGCTGCTGGCTGTATTGGAAGCATTACCAAAAGCATTGATGTAAGCTTTATGCATGATAGCCTTATAACAACTAATGATACCTTGCTATGCAAAAACATCAGCGTGCAGTTGAATGCGCTGCCTGCCTTAAGCTATTGCTGGAGCCCTTCAACCGGGCTCTCAGCTACCGATATAGCCAATCCCGTCGCCACTGTTACAAAAAATACTACTTACCATTTAAGCTCTCAAACTATTGGCTCCAATCTTATTGTTAACGGCGATTTCTCACTGGGCAATACTGGGTTTAATTCAGGTTATGAATATACAGCCATCAATACAACCGAAGGGCAATATTATGTAGGTAAAAACCCCAACGCATGGAACGGTGGCACGGCGGCCTGCAGCGACCACACCGGCAATAGTGGCAGTATGATGCTTGTTAATGGCAATCCCGCACCAGATTTAAAAGTTTGGTCTGAAACTATTACAGTAAAACCAAATACCAACTACGCATTTTCTGCCTGGCTACAGCCCATTTTTGGTGTTAATCCCGCATCGCTGCAGTTTTATATCAACGGAAAAACTATTGGAAATATCTTTAACGCAGAACTGCCAACCTGTAACTGGAAACAATTTTTTGTTACATGGAACTCAGGCGATACTGACAAGGCAGACATCTCTATCATCAACAAAAACATCGAGGTATTGGGTAATGATTTTGCCCTTGATGATATTTCTTTTGCTGAGGTCAGCATAAAATACGATTCGGTAAATATCCAGGTAGATTCAGTTGCGGTGAAGGTGTCCCCCAATACATCAATATGCGCTGGCAGTAGCGTACAAATACAGGCCACTGTTTCGCCTTACAGTACCTTTATCTGGTCTCCATCGGTTGGTTTAAGCAGCCCTGCTGATATATCACCCATTGCTTCGCCGTCCGCCACTACAACATACATTATTAATGCTGTAAGTAAAGGTGGATGCAGTATTGCAGATTCTGTTACTGTAACTGTCTTGCAACAGCCCACCGTTAAAACAATTGCAGATACTGCTATATGCAGTGGTGTGCATATACAGTTAACAACAACTGTAACCAATAGCAACACATTTAGTTGGTCGCCGTCGGCAGGGCTGTCTGATGCAACACAACAAAACCCGGTTGCAAACCCAGCAGGCAACACTAAATATATAATTACTGTTAACCCGGGCACGCAATGCTCCGTAAAAGACTCTGTTAACGTAACTGTTAATCCGTTGCCCGCACTAAAGGTATCAACTGATACTACTTTGTGTTCAGGCGCTTCTGTTCAGCTTCTTGCGATATCGGCAGCGAACGCTGTTTATAGCTGGTTGCCATCGGCTACATTAAATGACGCATCTTCAAGTAACCCCACGGCAACGCCTTTAAACACAACAAAATACTTTGTGCAGGTAACAGGCACAAATGGCTGTAACAATACCGATTCAATTACTATATCAGTGTTGCCACAACCAACAGTTGCCACTATTGCCGATACAGCAATATGCAACGGTGCTTCTGTTCAATTAATAACGAATGTGGTTAATGGGAATGCGTACAACTGGAGCCCGGCAGCAGACTTGTCTAACCCAGGTGTTCAAAGTCCAATTGCCAGCCCCGCAAGTAATACTCAATATATAATCATCGTAAACCCAGGGTCGCAATGCTCCGTTCAGGATACAGTTAATATAGCGGTAAATCCATTGCCTGTGGTTCAGGCTTTTGGCGATACCACCTTATGCGCGGGGGCAGGTAGCCAGTTAACAGCGGTTTCCGGCAATAATGTAAGTTATAGCTGGTTGCCTGTTGCAGGCCTGGACAACAGTTTGGCAAATAACCCGGTTGCTTCTCCCGCTGCTACTACAACCTATACGGTGCAGGTAACAGATGTTAATAAATGTACAACCAATGCTTCGGTAACAGTTGCAGTGATCCCAAAACCGGTATTTGCTGTTGATCCAACATCCAAACAAATTTGCGTGGGTGATCAACTAACACTCAATGCATCGGGTGGAGATACCTATCAATGGTACCCGCCCGAAACAGTTGTAAGCCCAACCAGTGCTTCAACGCAGGTTAACCCGTTAGGCAACACAACGTATAATGTTATAATTACTAACAATACCTGTAAAATAACCGATACGGTTTCGTCAACGATTACTGTAAATGATAAACTGGCTACTTCGGTAACCAAATCAAACGATGTTGACTGTGTAATCGGTTCTGCTACATTACAGGCAACAGGTGGTGATCAATATACGTGGACTCCGGCTGCTACGCTTGACCACCCTGCTATGGCTAGCCCTATTGCCATTCCATTAGAAACAACAACTTATTATGTTATTATAAAGAAAAATGGCTGCACCGCCACAGATAGTGTTACAGTAAATGTTATTGTACGCAATGCAGACAACGGGTACAAAATGCCATCTGCATTTACACCAAATGGCGATAACGTGAACGATTGTTTTGGATTGAAGTACTGGGGCGGAATAAAAACGCTTGAATTTGCTGTATATAATCGTTGGGGTAACCGTGTTTTTTATACCAACGACCCTTCAAAATGCTGGGATGGTACATTTAATGGCACACCGCAGCCGACCGGTACATTTGTGTACCAAATAAAAGCGGCTACCATTTGCGGCAATATTTATAGAAAAGGAACGGTTGTTTTGATAAGATAGAGTAGCTAAGGTCAGCGCGAATACAATAGCTTACCGCCAACATAAGTAGATGTTACATACAAATCTTCATTTTCAGTGATGGTGTTCTGTAACGTTTTATTTAATAAAATAAAATCTGCTTTTTTACCAACCTCAATACTACCAACATCGTTTGCATTGTTATTCGCGCTGGCTGCTCCAAGGGTATAAGCGCGTAACGCATCTTGCAGCGATATTGTTTCCTGTGGCCCAATAACATTGCCCGCTGCATCCTTTCGGTACATTGCGGCTTTAATGCCCGTGACTGGATTAGAATCTTTCACAACAGGTGCATCGCTGGAAAATGCAAGATTAACGCCGGCGTTTAAAATACTCCGGTATGGGTAACACCGGTGCAGTCTTTCTTCATCCAGATACAAAGCGAAGTTCTTACCAAGTTCTTTCAAAAAAACGCTCTGCGACACACAGTGTATGTTTAATGCTTGCATTCGCTCTAAAATTCGTTGGGAGGGCAGCCCCAAATGCTCTATACGGAGGTTGACGTTGCTCTGCGATCTGATCTTTTCATACACATTCATCACAACATCAATCGCCCGGTCGCCAATGGCATGCGTGGCAATGCCAAATCCGTTATCAGCGGCTTGTTTGGCAATAGGGTAGAAGAACTCCTCAGTTAAACGCAAAACACCTCTATAGTCTGAATTTTTATAAGGAAGGTTCATTGCTGATGTTTGGCTGCTCAATCCGCCGTCTGCAAAAAATTTTACTGTATTTATATTGAGGTAATTTGAAGAATACATGGATGGTAACGGCAGTGCTTCTTCACCTCCATCCGGCACCCGTATGGGAAAGGCATTTACGCGTACACGCAGTTTACCTTGCTGTTCAAGTTTACAATAACAATCCAGTAGGTCTGGCATTACGGCTGGATCAGTTGCCGAAGTTATACCATAGCTTAATAGTTCATCTTCCGCTGCTTTTATCATTATTGCATAATCCTTCGCTGAGTACGCAGGTATATTGTTAGTAATTAAGCCCAATGCTGTTTCTGTAAAAATGCCATTGGGTTTACCATCATCGCCTGCGCGGACTTCACCACCAGTTGGAACATGCATTTGAGGTGTAATGCCCGATATCTCCATAGCCTTTGAATTTGCTACACCAATATGTGCACAAGTGCGTATTAAATACAGTGGCCTTTCTGTTGTTATTTTGTCAAGGTCTTCTTTGGTGGGCAGGCGCTGCTCTTTCATGTTGGCTTCGTTAAAGCCACGCGCCTGCACCCAGCCTATGCCGGGGTTTTGCTTTATAAAGTCCGTAAGCTTATCCTGCATCTCTTCAATGCTTCCAACGCCTCTCACATCAAGCAGGAATGTTTTTAAATTGCCAACTTTCCAAATATGTATGTGGGCATCAATAAACCCCGGGAGTATTGTTTTACCATTTGCATCAATAACAGTAGTATTAGTTTCTTTTAAACGCAATATCTCCTCATTACTTCCAATAGCTATAAACTTATCACTATCAACGGCAATTGCCTCTGCGAAAGGCTGTTTGCTATTTTGAGTGAGAACATCTCCGTTGTATATAATTAACTGCGCCGGCAATAGTTATAATTTTTTTATAAAGTGATGTGAAGCTAAAACAAACCCTTTATTCAAATACAGCCTATGGGCATCATGCCTGGCGTAACCACTGTCAAGCGTTAGGGCCGCGAGGCCATTTTTTCTGGCTTCTTCTGCCACATATTGCAATAATATCCCGCCATAACCATTACCTCTCGCAGATTGCAATGTTGAAAGGTCATCAATGTGATAATACTTGCCTATAAAAAGAGACTGCATGTAGCGGTACCCGGTGGCTGAAACAGCCACACCATCCTGCTCAATAAAAGCAAGTATGTACCCTTCACTTATCATTTCCTGCATTATGGGTACAAACTGTTCTTTATCCAGGTGCGGCCGCAGGGCATGCATCGCATCCCAGCATTTTAAAATATCCTGCTCTGTTTTTGCTATTTGTATCTCCATATAATCGTCATTAGGTCATTTGTAAATGGGTCAATAAGATTGCAAATACTATTGAAACACCTGCCATTATTTTAAATCATGCATCAAAGCACGTCATTATATATCTTTATTGCTTTGTGCCCTTGCTATAGCCATTTCCAACACCGTCAATCCCTCATGTAATTGCTCATCAGTCATAACAATAGGTGGTAATAACCTTATACAATTACTGTATAAGCCTGCGCGAATTAAGATAATACCATGGCTAACAGCGTCCTTTAATACATTCATGGCCGTTTGCATATCGGGCTCCTTTGTATTCCGGTCTTTTACAAATTCCACCAATTGCATCGCGCCAACACCCCGCACATCGCCTACAACACTATATTTTTCTTTCCAGGCTTGCAACCGTAAATGTACCAGTTCTCCAACTGCTTTTGCACGTTGTAGAAAAGCAGCTGAACTGATGATCTTTAATGTTTCTATTGCCGCTACGGCTGAAACCGGACTGCCACCATAAGTGCCGCCCACGCCGCCCAAATGCGTGCAATCCATTATCTCCGCTTTGCCCACCACCGCGCTAATTGGCATCCCAGCACCCATTGATTTTGCTATGGTCACTATATCAGGCACTACATTACTATGCTCTATGGCCAGGAATTTACCCGTACGGCCGCTGCCGCATTGAATTTCATCAGCTATCATTACTATACCGTGTTTATCGCATATCTCCCTTATTTTTTGTAAAAAAGGTGCGGGTACGGCTACAAACCCGCCTTCGCCCAGTACAGGCTCAATAATAATAGCTGCAACGGCCTCGGGGTCAACCTGCGCTATCAATGCATGGTCTAAGTTGTTTATGCTCCATTGCAGGTATTCATCCGCAGTCATCCCTTCTGGTACACGATACATATTGGGTACGGGCAAACGGTAAACATCACTGGCAAAGGAACCATAGCCCTTTTTAAACAATCCGTATTTACTGGTAAGTGAAAGCGTCAACATGCTGCGGCCATGGTAAGCACCCTCAAAACAAATAACACCGGGGCGTTTGGTATAATATTTTGCAAGCATTACAGCATTTTCAACCGCTTCGGTACCAGTGTTGCACAATAGTGTTTTTTTTGGGAAGGTACCTGGCGTAATTGCATTAAGTAATTCGGCTAATTCAATATAAGGTTCATAAGTGGTAACTAATGAGCAGGTGTGAATGTATTTATCCAATTGCTCTTTAATCGCATTTACAACCGCCTCCGGCCGGTGCCCGATGTTTATCATGCCTATTCCGCCTGCAAAATCCAGCAACTGGTTGCCATCAACATCCCACATAATGCCGCCTTCTGCTTTTTCAACAACAACCTCTGTTGACTTCGCCAAACCCGCTGGTAACGCGTTCTTTCTTCTTTCTAAAATCACCTTACTCTTTGGACCCGGTATCGGGGTAACTAAATTAATATGCGACATGAAGAATCAGTTTACAGTTTGAAGTTTATAGTTTAAAGCTTTTTTTATCGCCCGCTGTCGTGTTAACAGCTGCATTTATTGGTATTCATTTTCAAATTTTCAAATCATCACATTAACGTCCATCACTATCACAGCACCGGCATTGCCGCAAGTGCTGTCATTTAAATAATTTTTCATAAGGCCAACAATTTTAAACCCTATTTTTTCCTGGACAGAAACAGTGGGATCAAATAATTCATGCGACTTTACTTTTTCATAATATTCATCAATCCTCATCTCATCGGCAACACTGCTATAACCGTTTAACATACCCACGGTCATCTGCCCTTTTAAACCAAGTTGTAAACAGGTATGTTGCCTTGCCCTGTATAACGCCCTGGCTATGCCTTTACCACGGTAACCAGGATGCACGCTTACATCCATACCATACAACCAGTCGCCACCTGGCTCATGCGTCGTAAACCAACCGCCACCCATTACTTCATAAAAGGTATGGTGTTCCTGTTGGTTAATATCAAAATGGTAGCGGATGGTTGATGTGGCTCCAATTACCTTATCGCCATCCATTGCAACGAACTGCCCTCCAGGGAAAATCTCCACATGTTTTTTATATTGCTCTGCATGCAGCAATTCTGCTTCTGCAAGATTGGGAAAAACAATACGCTGCAAGGCTTCAAGCTGTTCTGCATGCAGGGTCTGCATATTAACGATGATGATATTTGGTGATATGATTTCTAAATAACCCATTTTTTATTTTTTGGACACAGAGTCACACTGAGTTTAATACAGGAGTCTCACGGAGTTATAAAATAAGCCGTTTGATGCCATTTTTTAGTGATGTTACTTTAAAGTTTAATAATAGACCGATTTTATAATTACCAAGGCGTAAGTATGTCAATGTTTGGGCCGTATGCACCTCGTTAAGAACATCTACCACTTTTACTTCTACCACAATCCTTTCTTCAACTAACAAATCCATTCTATAACCAATTTCTAACTTTATATCCTTGTATATCAACGGCATTGGCTTTTCCATTTCAACAAGCAGTCCATGCAAACTTAATTCGTAAGCAACGCATTCTTTATATGTTGACTCCAGCAAACCTGGTCCCAACGCAGAATGAACTGAAAATGCACATTTAAGGATAAGTTCTGTTAACTCGTTGTCAGTCATTTCATAGTTGTTCATCGTGAAATAT
>JABDGS010000015.1:0-91 GCA_013285915.1 Bacteroidota bacterium | reverse complement strand
AAATATCGTATGTTGAAAAACTCAGTGAAACTCTGCGTCAAACTCGGTGAAACTCTGTGTCCTGACCTTCCTACACCAAATAACCCAACAC
>JABDGS010000014.1 GCA_013285915.1 Bacteroidota bacterium | reverse complement strand
ACAAGCCAGGGGGTACATGCATCATGGTATCAATAAAAAAACAGGGCTTTGCCTTTATAACGATTGTGTATTGGTTTTTACTGGTATACATAATAGCTGCATTGGTTTACTGGTTTATTGTGCTTGAAAAGCAAAATGACGATATGAAGGCCCTGCGTATTGACCAATTGAAGCAGGACGCACCTGCCTTTACCCAGCGGCTTGAAGAAATTGAACTGCAACACCATAGGAAAACAATACAATATATAAGTGAGGGGGCTACTTTTTTGCTACTGATAATAGTAGGTGCGTCTTTTGTATACCGTGCTGTAAGAAAACAGGTGCTGTTAAGCCAGCAGCAGCAAAACTTTATGATGGCGGTTACGCACGAGCTAAAAACACCCGTGGCTATCGCCCAACTTAACCTTGAAACACTGCAAAGAAGAAAGCTGGAAGAATTACAACAGCAAAAACTTATATCCTGCACACTCGAGGAAATTACGCGCCTTGATGGCCTTACTAATAATATACTTGTCGCGTCACAACTTGAAATGGGCACTTACAGGCTTAATAAACAGCCTTTTAATTTTACTGAGCTTGTAAACAATGCAGTTAATAGTTTTAAACAGCGCCTGCCCGGACGGGTGATTGAATTGGTGGCAGAAGATGACGTGATAATAAATGGTGAGGCTAACCTTTTACAAATGCTGTTAAATAATCTTGTGGACAATGCTTTTAAATACTCACCCAAACAATTACCCGTAAAAGTACGCCTGCAAAAAAGCCAGGGCACCGCAATTCTTACAGTGGCGGATGACGGCCCTGGTATTGAGGAGGAAGAAAAGAAAAAGGTATTTGAAAAATTTTACCGCGTGGGTAACGAAGCTACACGTAAGGCTAAGGGTACAGGTTTAGGGTTATATCTTTGCCGTAAAATTGTTAAAGACCATAGCGGCAGCATTGTTATACATAATAACGTACCACATGGCGCAATATTTACGGTTACGCTAAAGGCACTATAAAACACATGGAACAAAAAGGCAACATATTGCTGGTGGAAGATGAAGAAAACATGCATGAAACGCTTAAGCTAAACCTTGAGATAGAAGGTTACTCCATTACGTCCGCCTACAACGGTACTGAAGGGCTGAAAGCTGTACAAAATGAATACTTCGACCTGATAATTATGGATATAATGTTGCCAGAAATAGATGGTATTACGATAACAGAAAATATACGCCTGCAGCATAACGATGTACCCATATTGATACTTAGCGCACGAAGCACCGGCGCCGATAAAGTATTGGGTTTAAAAAAAGGGGCGGATGATTATCTTACCAAGCCGTTTAATCTTGAGGAGTTGTTACTAAGGGTTGAAAAGCTGATAAGGAAGAACAAGCAATTACAGGATAAAGAAACAATAGGGGAGATATATGTTTTTGGTAAGAACAAAATAGACTTTAAGGCGCAACAGGCCGCAACCTGGGATGGTAAACAGGTTGAATTGAGCAAGAAGGAAGCCATGTTGCTAAAACTGCTGCTGGAAAATAAAAATGAAGTAGTAACACGCGAAAAGATATTGCAGATGGTTTGGGGTTACAATGTGTACCCAACCACACGTACCATTGATAACTTCATCCTTAATTTTCGCAAATATTTTGAGGAAGACAGCCGTAACCCAAAACATTTTCATTCGGTAAGAGGGGTGGGGTATAAGTATGTGGAGTAAAGCTACACACCTAATTGCATAACCAACGCGCCAAGCGCTTCCATCACCAGTACACGCTGACCTTCATCGATAACAGGGGAATAAAGACAAAGGTTGCATATTTTGTAAATATGCCTTGCATTTTCATACAAAACGGCATCTGTATTTTGGGTTTGCATTTCAGCAAGTATACCGGTTTCCTGCAAAGAGGCCAGGTTAAATTTTTGTTGCAAGGCTGCGGTTAAAACCTCTTTAGCTTTAATAAAAAAAACCCTGTCCTCATTAGTAATGGCAAGGGTTTGTAGTGCAGTAGTAAAATTAATGGCAGGCGCTTTAACAGGCGTAGGTTGTAATACAATTACCGGGTGCATTTGCTCTTTAAGCTTTTCTTGCTCCCGCCTTCTCTTCTCTTTTCGCTGGTTTTTGCCGGTTATTATCAGCACAAATGCTACTACAAGCGCTATGGCCGGCACAATCCATAAATACTTCCTGTTGGTAATATCTTCAGTAATAATTTCTTTTTGCTCTGCCTTGGGTAACGGGCCTGTAAACCGGATGGGTAAACTATCGGAGTGTACTGTAATATACTTTTCAGCAACCGGGTCAAAATAAGAAAAGCTAACTGGCGGAATAATTGCCGTTCCTTGTTTTGTGCCAATAAACGGGATATTAAAAATTTTATCGCCACTTACAGGAAAAGTATCACGGTTTGAATGTTGTGTATCGGTAGCATCAAAATGCTCAGTATTTGCCGGCCATTGTACAGCGGGCATGTTAATTGCCGAAATATTACCTGCACCCTTAATAACGATGGTTAAATGGGTATTGTCGTTTGCGGGTACTGCATTTGTATCAATTTTTGCTGTTATGCCAAAGCTTCCTACAAGGCCGCTGAAACCTGCGGGTTTATCTTTCTCTGGCAGTGGTTTTACATTTATAGTTAATGGCTGGCAAGCGGCTGTTAATGGGTAATCCCTAACAACAAAAGGACTGTCTGTGGTGGTGTACTGAATTATATTATTTATTGATGCATCAGGCAAAACAAGGGGCCCATCCTGCAAAGGCGTTAGCTGCACTTTGCGCACTGTTATTACGTTGTATAACCTGTTATTTATGGTTTCTGTAACTGGGCTGGTTTGTGAAGGCATTTCAACAACACTGCACCCGCTGAAAGAAGGTTCTTTACCCGGGCTGGGGTCATCGAGAACTGACATATATAATTTGTATTCAACCAAAATTGGCTCACCGGTATAAACAGTATTTTTACTGGCTACCAACTTCAAAAAAACTGCCTTTCCTAACTTATCGGCCGGCTTATCAGTGGGTTTTAATACAGGCGTGGTATACAGCGTATTTTCCTGTGCATGCAGGCATATACTAAAGAACAGAAGTATACTGCAAACTGTATATCGGTTAAAAAGGTGCATTATGTGCAGCAAATTTGGCAAAAAAGGTTGATAATATATTGTGAAACCCCGTCAACTTACAGCAATACAGTAAAACACACTGCACGCCAACGGGTTTACAAAATATATCAATATTTTTCTGTTAATCTTATTTATAAACCGGTAACTATATTATGTTTGTCGCAAATAATTTTCATGGCTTTTAATGCGATTGATACCATAGTAAGCTTTTTGCAGCCGGTAAATGTTTTCGCCCTGTCGGGCGACGAGGGATACAAAGAGTACCAGCTCGGCAGCCATATTTCGGTATTTGAGGAAAACTTTCCTGATATAGAAAATGCTGATATAGTATTTGTTGGTTGCGGCGAAACGCGTGGTGCGGGCAGGCAGTATACCAACACCGAAGCCCCTGATGCCATCCGTTCAGCTTTTTATGCATTACACTACTGGCATACAGACATAATATTTGCCGATATTGGCAATATTAAAACGGGTGAAACATTGCATGATACGTATGCGGCACTCCGTACAGTAATATCCGAACTATTACAACATAAAAAAAGGGTTGTTATACTGGGTGGCTCACACGATATTATGTTGGCGCAATACAGTGCTTACGCTGAACTAAAGCAAATAGTTGAAGTTGCTAATGTTGATGCAACAATTGATATAAACATTGACCCGGCCTTACCTTCAGAGGGGTTTCTTATGCCCATGCTTACCAACGAACCAAATTTTGTAAGTCATTATAACCATATCGGCTTTCAAAGCTATTTTGTGCACCCTGCAATGCTTGAAACGATTGATAAGCTGGGTTTTGACTGCTACCGTGTTGGCAAAGTGAAAGAAGATATGGAGGAAATAGAACCTGTAATACGTAATGCGGAACTTTTTGCTTTTGATATTGCGGCTATACAAAACAGTCACGCGCCAGCAAACTACCTTACACCTAACGGGTTTAACGGCGAGGAGGCATGCAGTATTATGCGGTATGCGGGTATGGGGCAGGCCACAACAGTGGGCATTTACGGGTATTTGCCCCAGCAGGATGTTCAAAACCTTACTGCAAAGCAAATAAGCCACATGCTTTGGTATTTGGCAGATGGCGTGCAAAAAAGCAAACATGAAGCCGAACCCGGTAAAGATGAAGATAGCTTTATGGAATTTAAAATTGCTTTTGGTGATATTGATACAACATTTTTGCGCAGTAAAAAAACAGGCCGCTGGTGGATGCAAATGCCGGATGAAAAATTTATACCCTGCAGTTACAAAGATTATGTGCTGGCATCGCAGAACGAAATGCCTGAGCGGTGGCTGAGGGCTATTGAGAGGTAACACCCCCGCCCTAAAGGGAGCCAAGAAAATGAGAATAATACAATATATTTTGGTTTTGATATGCGGTATGCAACTGGCGGCTTGCAGCGGCAGCAAACAAATAAGCAAACAGGCGCAGCAGCTTGTTATTAATGACACCAGCCTTGCTACAGCTCATGTGGGTATATGTTTATATAATGCAACTGATAACAAGTACCTGTACAACTATCAAAGTGATAAATACTTTATACCCGCCAGCAACACCAAAATATTCACCTGTTATACGGCCATGAAGTATTTAGGGGATAGTTTGGTGGGGTTGAGGTATAAGATTGCCAGTGATTCAACGGTTTATATTCAACCTGCCGGCGATCCAAGTTTTTTGCACCCGGATTTTAAAAATCAACCGGTATTTTCTTTCCTTAAGCATTTTAAAAATATAGTTATTGAAAGGCCAGTTTTTACTGATGAATTTGAAGGAATGGGCTGGAGTTGGGACGATTACAAGGATGACTACATGGTGCAGCGAAACAATTTGCCGGTATACGGCAATGTGATGCGGGTTTCAAAGAAAGAGAACACAATTAGCATAATGCCATCAAGTTTTAATTACGTTATTGGCGAGGGTACAAACCTGGATAGCGGATTTAACATAAATAAAGAGTGGAATGATAATGGCCTTGTTATACTGCAGGGACGGCACAAATATCTTGAGGTGCCGTTTGTGCCGAAAATAACAGAGATATGCAGGCTGTTGCATGATACGTTGCAGGCAAATGTTGTTCCCGATTTGGATAACAAGGAAGGGGACCTTAACTCGCTTATTCACTCCCAACCCACGGATTCTCTTTTAAAAATAATGATGCACCGCAGCGATAACTTTTACGCAGAGCAAAGCCTGTTGATGGTGAGTAATGAAAAATTAGGAGTAATGAACGATGAGAAGGTTATTGATACGTTGTTAAAGAAAGATTTGAAAGACTTGCCACAACGCCCGCAGTGGGTTGATGGCAGTGGCCTTAGCAGGTTTGACCTTTTTACCCCTCAGGATTTTGTATATATGCTTAACAAAATGAAAACCGAGTTTGGCTGGAACAGAATCACCACCATTTTTGAAACAGGTGGCTCGGGCACATTAAACAATTACTATAAAGGCTTAACCGGTAAAATATATGCTAAAACAGGCTCACTAAGCAACGACATAGCCTTGAGCGGGTACCTTATAACTAAAAAGAATAAAACCATTATTTTTTCTGTATTAGTAAATAATCATAAGGTTAGCGCCACTGCGGTTAGAAGGGCGGTTGAGATGTTTTTAACGCGGGTACAGCGAGAGCAATAAAAAGTTTTGTGTAAATTTGGAATATATGGGGCTTCAAATTGTTGACATATCAAAAAAATATACGCTGGAGGAATATATCCGAATTGATGAATCGGGTGATGAAAGACATGAATTTTTTTATGGAAAACTAATTGCTATGCCAGGAGAAAGCCTTTTACACAATGAGATATGTATCCAGTTGTTATTCCTTTTAAAAAAGCTATTGCTTGGCAAGGGGTACAAAATTTATATTGAGAATGTTAAGGTTAAAATTGAAGGTGAAGAGATTTACCTCTATCCTGATATTGTTGTTATTAAAGAGCAGCCACAAGCCAACCTGCCACACAAAGATTACATTATTTATAAGCCCGTTTTAATAGCCGAAATTTTATCAGATTCAACGCGCAAATACGACCTTACGGACAAGCTTATTCAATACCAGAAAATATCTTCCCTGCAATATTACCTTGCAGTTGAACCACTAAAGCATGTGGTGATATTTTATAAAAAGGACGAAAACGGCAACTGGAATGCCAAAACGCTTACTGACACTGATGAAACGATTGCCTTAGTACAAATGGACACAGTACTTGCCTTGGGGGATATTTATAGCATATAAGGATGATGCTATAGCGAAAAATCGCTCCTGCCCATATTTTTTCCTCTTGAACCCAACCCTTTTATCAAAACGCGTGTAAATACCATAAAAATACTCAACCGGTAAACCGGTGCGGTAAAAGTTTAATTTGCCTGGCAATAAAATGAGTGCGGATGAATTGAATAACAGCGCAAACGATATAGAAGTTATTATTACAGCTTGCAAAAACGGCGATAAGCTGGCGCAGGAAAAACTTTACAGAAGCTTTTACAGCGCCATGATGAATATTTGCGTGCGTTATACAAAAAGCGAGGAAGATGCAATTGAAGTTTTGAATACAGGCTTTTTTAAAGTGTTTAAAAATATACATAGCTATTTACCGGCCAAAGCCGCCCCATATACCTGGATCAGGGCAATTATTATTAACACCTGCCTGAATTTTGTCCGTTCGAAGGGTAAAATACGCAATACACATTATACCGTTGATTCGGAAGATATTCAAGTGAGCCCCCAGGTAATAGACAACATTAATGCTGATGCAATACTGCAATTGGTGCAACAATTGCCACCAGCAACGCAGGCGGTATTTAACCTTTACGTGATTGATGGTTTTGCCCATAAAGAAATAGCGGCTATGCTGCAAATAAGTGAGGGCACCAGCAAATGGCATGTTAGTGAAGCAAGAAAAATTTTACAACGACAATTAAAAGAATTTATGCGATAGAATGAGTGAACTGTTACCATACGAGCAACAATTAGCAGGCAAACTGGCCAATATTACCCTGCCACAAGAGGACAGGGGTTGGGATGCTATGCGCAAATTACTGGATGAAGATGACGATGACACCGTTGTGCCACCAGTTAATAAGGGCTGCCGTACTGGTGCGATAGTACTTTTGGTAGCAGCTTTTGTAATAGCCGCATCGCTGCTTGTTTACAAAATAGATAACAACGGGGTTGCAAAAAACCCCGCTGAAACTAAGGGTACGAGGGATAGCGTTTTGCATGTTACAGATGATAAAAAACATGAACAAAGCAAAGCACAGGTTGGTAGTAAGGATGCCGCTGTTATAACTAACCCTATAGATAGTACAAACGTTATTATAGCTGGTAAAATGCAAAAGCAGCCAACTACGGTTAGGAGGGATGGCAAAAGACTGATAAATATAACTAACGCAAATAAACAGGCTGCTGCTAATGTGCGGAGTGAGAAGAACAAAATTCATTCAGGGCAGGTCGCCATTGGGAGCAAAAAAAATATCCCGGCTAATAATGTCTCAAAAGATAGCTTAGTTACACCAGTACAAATTGCGCAATCAAAGGGCGATATTAATAAACCGCAGCAAGCCGCTAAACCTCTGTCTTCAGATAGTGTGCTGAAAAATAATACCGCGAAATACACTGCTGATCCAGGTGCTATTGCCGGAAAACCCGCAGTTCCAGCAAGCCCGGCTACTGCAAAAAAAGATTCTTCCTTGCAACGGCAAAAAAAGCCAGAATCTGCCGCAGATGAACCAAACCGTATTTGGTTTAGTGCAGGCCTGGCAGTACAACAGTTAATTCCGGTAGATGGCCAAAAAGCTACTCCATATAACGCACTTGGAAGAAAAGGCTCGCTGGGCGATTATATACCGTCAGCATATTTCAGGGTGCACCAAAAAAAGAAATTCCTGCAAATTGAATTTAAATACGGCGCCCCGCAATACACAAAGGACATTTCATTTGAAAAGAAGGTAATTTCTTTTGATTCAATAACACAGGTAAGTGTGTCAAATGTAAATCACCTTAGAAAAACCTATTACCACCAACTGCCTGTGAGTTTGCATTTTGATGTTTTCAACAATTTCTCAGTAGGGGCGGGATTTGTATGGAACAAATTTCAAAGCGCTGTTGTTGAGCAAAAAATTCAGCACGCTATTGGGTCGGTTATTACGGATACAGGCTTTGTACCGGGTAAAATAATTAACGTAAAAAGTGATTCATCATTCGCGAAATCGTATTTCCAGTTCATGTTTGAAAGCCAATATACCTTCAGGCATTTCTCAATTGGCGCCCGTTATGCATGGGGTTTACAGCCTTATTTAACCTTTACATCACCTGTTACAGGCCAAATACAAAAGGAGAGAAACGCGTCGCTAAACATATTCCTGAGGTATGAGCTTTGGCGCTTACGCAAAAAATAGGTAACACACCAAAATGTACAAATCATAACAGCTATAATATTTTTACTTCTGTACGCCTGTTCTTTTGCCTGCCCTCTTCTGTTGAGTTGTCTGCAATGGGTTGTGTTGAGCCGTAGCCTTTTGCGGTAAGCCTGTCCGCAGCGATGCCTTTTTTTACCAGCCATGCTTTTACAGCGTCTGAGCGTTGCTGTGACAATCTTAGATTGTCATCATCTTTACCAACATTATCGGTATGACCTGCTATTTCCATTTTCTCATCTGTCTTCCATTGCAGGTATTCCAGCAAGTCTTGTAGCTGCGGTAAAGAGGAGGCACGTATTGTGGCTTTGCCAACATCAAACTGCAAATTATCAAGCGTAAATATTTTTGCAGGGTCGTAAGTAATATCAACTGTAAATGGCGAAGTAAAATATTCGCCGGCCCCCAATGCGGGTACCTGTAATGTTCCCCATTGCGTTGTATCGCTTAATGCTTTAACTGTGATCAGGTAATCGTCGCCTGCCGGTAAAGTAAGTGTAAGTTTGCCGTTTGCAGCAGTGCGGCCCATATAGGCCTTGCTTGTTTTTTTTGACTGTAGAATAACCTGCTCGCCTTTACGCGGCTGATTTTTTGAACTCGAAACTGTTATTAGTACAGGCGCCGTTTTTGCCGAATCAGCTTTTGCTGGTTTAGTTTGCGCATAAATATTAATACAGAATAATACCAAAACTATGCTTGTTAAGGCTTTGGGTACCATAATAGAAATTGTTGTGGAGTTTACTTTGTAACGATTAAAAATACTGCAAATTATTTTTTCGGCTGATAATTTTTTATTTTATAAAGCATACATTATCAGTATCACTTTTTAAGACAAAGTTTGTTTACAGGAAACCTGGCCGAAGATGGAAAAGGCTAACCAGATTGTTTATTTTTAGACCTGTTTAGTACATAAAATTATTATACATGGGTAGAATACTTTTTATATGTTGCACGATATGTTGCTGCTATTTGTGCCAGGCACAAACAAGCGCAGTAACTGCAGAAAAAAACATACGTGCCGCAAGGGCAGCATCAAACGCAGCCATCGCCCAACATGATGCTGAAGGCATTGTAAAATATGTTTCTGATGACTTTATAATGGTTACCGGCAATGCACAGCAATTTATAGGCAAGGATGCAGTGCTAACCAGGTGGAGAGCATTTTTTGAGAAAAACCCGCAAGTATTGTATGTGAGAACGCCTACGCAGATAACCATTAGTAAGAATGATACCCTAGCATGGGAAACGGGCCGATGGAAGGCAACAAACTCGTACAGCGCAGGCGGTAATTACAGCGCCATGTGGTGCAAAAGAAATGGCGTGTTGCTTACACGAACTGAATTATTTGTATCGCTTGAAAAATAATGGCTAGTCGTTTTCCGCAAGCACTTTGGTGGCTGGTAAAACAGCAGTTGCTTTTGCCTCAATAGCGCCAACGCGCCTGCGGTAATTTTTAAACAGGCTGTGCCATTGTATATTAAGCACGCCCAAAACACCTTCCTTTAAAATGCCTTTGCTCATTTTGCTTACTCCAATCTTCCGGTCGCGGAAAGTGATAGGCACTTCTGTAATTTTAAAATGCAGTTTCCAGGCGGCAAACTTCATTTCTATCTGGAAGGCGTAACCAACAAATTTTATTTCGTCGAGGTTGATTGTTTCAAGCACAATTCTCCTGTAGCACATAAAACCCGCAGTAGGGTCATTAACCGGCATCCAGGTAACCAGTTTTGTATAAATAGCGCCACCTTTTGAGTAGATATGCCTGTCTAAAGGCCAATTTTCTATTTTACCCCCTTTTACATACCGGCTGCCTACAGCTACATCTGCCCCATTTTTGCAAGCCCTATATAGCTTCTCCAGGTCATTGGGGTCGTGGGAGAAATCTGCATCCATCTCAAAAATATATTCGTAGCCCCTTTCTACAGCCCACTTAAAGCCGTGTATATAGGCAGTGCCGAGGCCCTGTTTACCCATTCTTTCTGCAAGAAAAAGCTGCCCCTTATATTGGGAAATAAGGTTTTTAACTACATCGCCGGTCCCGTCGGGGGAATTGTCGTCAACCACCAAAACATGATAGCCCTGGTTTAATGAAAATATTGCCCGTAATATTACAGGTATATTTTCCTTTTCGTTGTAGGTTGGTATTATAACTAATTTTTCCAATCTGCCTTTAAAATAAGCCCGAAAGTACAATTTTATAAAAAACGCAAACTGTTAGAATTTTATGAGAGGTTAAAAACAGGGTGCATTTATGTTTTCTTTAACAGGGTGCGGTTAAGTATTTCTGTAAGTTTTTGTTTTGTGTTCATTGCAAAGTCCCCTTTCATCATCCAGTCGTAGTATTGGGGTTCGGCTTTAAGTACTTCAGCAACAGGGCGGCCTTTGTGTTTGCCAAAATTGAAGATCTCCACACCGTTTACTTTTATAAACCTGCGGCTAAAATCAACAATATCATCCTCGCCGGTAAATTTAACAATGCTCTCAACAGTAGTACCTATATTATCATAACGCTCAACCTGTGCCAAAAAGATCTCCCAGGTTGCGGTTGCATCTACCTCGGCGCTGTGTGCGCCTTCAAGCGTTTTGTTACAATAAAATTTATAGGCAGCACCAAGCGTGCGCTGTTCCATTAAATGAAATACTTTTTGTACATCAACCATTTTCCTGCCTTCCACCGAAAAATCAAACCCTATACGTAAAAACTCCTCAATAAGCATGGGCACATCAAACCGGTTACTGTTGTAACCACCCATATCGCAATTATCAAGAAACTGTTTTACTTCGTTGGCCACCTGTTTAAATGTGGGGGCATCTTTTACCATTTCATCTGTAATGCCATGCACATCAGTTGACGATTTTGGGATGGGCATTTGCGGATTAAGAAGCTTTCGCTTTACCTGTTTTGTTCCGCCAGGTAATATTTTTACAATGGCTATTTCTATTATTTTGTCGGTGCTGATGTTTATTCCGGTTGTTTCCAGGTCTATAAATGCAATGGGGCGCTCTAATAAAAGTTTCATTAATTTAAAATTACAATATATATACTCGTGTTGCTAATAATATGCGTTTTAACCGGTTATCTTTTTCGCAAATGCGATAGTATCAAGGCCATCATAGTTGCCACTGCTCATAAGTAACAGGTTAGTGTTGTTAAAATCCTGGTTACGCAGCCAGGCATCTAATTCATTTTTATCGCTTATAACCAAAAGCCCTTTTTTATTAAAACCTTCATATACTTTTTCTTTTGGCAGGTCTGGCATTCGTTTTAGTTCGAGAGCATGCTTTGCAAAAAATACAACTGCCGCATCTGCCTTATCCATTGCGCCGTTATATTCTTTCATAAATTGTTCGTTCAGGCTGCTGTAAGTATGCAGCTCAAAAACCGCAACCAACTTTCTATCGGGAAATTGCTGTTTAACCGCTTCAATCGTGGCTTTAACCTTGCTGGGTGCATGTGCAAAATCACGGTATACAATAGTCCGGTCATTTTTTGCAATTACTTCCAGGCGCTTTGCTGCGCCTGTAAAACTGCCTATAGCCTTAACAAAATCTTCCTCGCTAACACCAACTTCTTTACAGGCATACCAGGCAGCGTGCAGGTTAAGCAGGTTGTGGTTACCAAATACTTTTAAACTGCCGGTTGTATTGCCAATGCGTACTGATGTTGTACCATCAACTATTGTGCACGGGGGAAGGTTGTAAGGCTGGTAACGGATATCAGCCCGGTTGTGCAGATCAACGAGATCTTTTAAAACAATATCTGTTTCATTATAGATCAATAACCCACCGGGTTCAATTTTGTCAATAAATATCCTGAATTGTTCAAGGTATATCTCAAAAGTGGGAAACACGTTTATATGGTCCCATGCGATGCCTGTAAGTATCGCAATATGCGGAAACAGGAAATGAAACTTGGGCCTTTTTTCCAGAACACTTGCCGGGTATTCATCACCTTCACAAACAATAATTGGTGCATTTGTAATATTAACACTTTGCTCAAAACCATCAAGCTTTGCACCCACCAGGTAATCGAATAGCACGCCGGTTTGTTTAAGCACGTGCATTATCATACTTGTAGTGGTAGTTTTGCCATGGCTGCCACCCACTACAACCCTAATTTTATCAGCACTTTCGCTATAAATATATTCGGGAAAGGAATAAATTTTCAATCCCAGCGCTTTGGCCTTTTGTATTTCAGGGTTATCAGCTTTGGCATGCATGCCCAAAATAACAGCATCAATATCAGTTGTTATCATGCCCGTGTCCCATCCGGTTGATGCCGGAAGTAACCCCTCTTTTTCAAGGTTTGTTTTTGCAGGCTCAAATATCTCGTCGTCCGTTCCTGTAACCGTGTAGCCTTTACGTTTTAAGGCTATTGCCAGCTGGTGCATCACGCTGCCGCCTATTGATATAAAATGTACTTTCATTTTAAGAAACTCTTAATATAATTCTGGCACGGGATTTTATGTATTCAAAAATGTTATAATAACTTTGCACTTGAAACGCAAGATAATTTTAAATCATATCCCGATGAAAAAAGTATTTTCTGTAATCGCAGCATTCATAATAATAAGTATGATTGCTTCTTCGTGTGCAGCTGCCCGTGATTCAAACTGCCCGTCACATGATCCTAATTTTTTCCGTAAATCATACCGGCGCTAAGCTATTACCTGTTGATAAACAATGATAAGCGCTAAAGGTTTACCAGGTTTGCCAGTTCAGTAATAAATGCTGCCTGGCTGCTGTTTATCTTCTCTATAGCTTTATCCGGTGTAAACCAACCAGCTTTGTCAACCTCCGGCACCTGGATGATCTTTCCCGATTTTGGCGGCCACTCAAGCTGAAATGTATTGCTGCGTATGGTTGTTTCATCAACATCGCCTTCCGCGCCCCACGCGTGTACTGTTTTACCACTTTTTAATTTTACGGGTGATAGCTTAATAAAATGTTTAAACGCTGGCATCTTCCCCGTCTCTTCCAAAAACTCTCTTTTCGCGGCTTCCAGCGGGTCTTCGTCAATAAACTCACCTTTGGGTATGCTCCAGGCACCCACATCTTTCTTTGCCCAGAACGGCCCTCCGGGATGCACCAGGAAAAACTCAACCCCGTTGTTTTTACGCCTGTATAATAAAATACCGGCACTTTGTTTTATGGCTTTCATTTAAACAAGATATTTTGTTGCTATCTTTTATGGGTAATGATAACTTTTACTTGTGACACAAAAATAATGCAGTTAACAACGGTGATGTTTAACTTTACAACTGCTAAAATATTTTATTATGACTTATGAAGATATTACCACCTTATTAGGAAACGAAGGCGAAGGGCTTTTAACCCACGTTTGCTCAACCATAACGAAAGAAAAACTTCATTTGCCAGGCGCCGACTTTGTTGACAGGATTATTGCACAAAGCAACCGCAATATTCAAACACTGCGCAACCTGCAGGCGCTATTCAGTAACGGAAGATTAGCTGGCACAGGTTACCTTTCAATATTACCTGTTGACCAGGGTGTTGAACATAGCGCGGGCGCATCGTTTGCACCGAACCCGGAATATTTTGACCCCGAGAATATTATACGCCTTGCTATTGAAGGTGGCTGCAATGCTGTTGCAACAACTTTTGGTGGCCTGGCAACCATTGCCAGGAAATACGCGCATAAAATCCCCTTCCTGGTTAAGATAAACCATAACGAATTACTTACTTATCCTAATAAGTTTGACCAGGTAATGTTTGGCAGTATACGCGACGCCTGGAACCTTGGCGCAGCTGCGGTTGGCGCTACTATATATTTTGGGTCGCCGGAAAGCGACCGCCAGATAATAGAAGTATCAAAAGCTTTTGAAGAAGCCCATAACCTTGGCATGGCAACAGTGTTGTGGTGCTACCTGCGCAATGATGCATTTAAAAAAGATGGTGTTGATTACCACGTATCCGCCGACCTTACAGGGCAGGCAAATTATTTAGGTGTTACCATACAGGCGGATATTGTAAAACAAAAGTTGCCGGAGAACAATGGTGGTTATAAAGCCTTAAATACCGGTAACAGCCATTATGGAAAATTGGATGAACGCATATATTCCCAGCTTACAACGGATAACCCTATTGACCTTTGCCGCTACCAGGTAGCAAATGGTTATATGGGCAGGTGCGGACTTATTAATTCAGGAGGAGCATCTGAAGGCGAGAAAGATTTGGCTGATGCCGTGCGTACTGCGGTTATAAACAAACGGGCCGGCGGTATGGGCGTAATTTCCGGAAGAAAATCTTTCCAGCGGCCTTTTGCCGATGGCATACAATTGCTGCATGCTATACAGGATGTGTATTTAGAGAAGAAAATTGAGGTAGCGTAGAGAGGCTGCAAGCTTTATGCTGTAAGCTGCAAGCAGTTGCATAAGGGGCGTGCGGCGTAGAGCGAAAAGCTTATGGCTTGGGTAAACATTTCAAACAATAAACCATGATAAGTACTTTATTTCTTGATATTGGAGGTGTTTTGCTAACAGATGGATGGAACAGGAAAGCGCGGGCTGAGGCCATTGAAAAATTTGGGCTTAATGCCGCTGAAACAGAAGACAGGCATCACTTAACATTTGATACATACGAAGTGGGAAAAATTACCCTTGATACTTATCTTGAGAGGCTGGTGTTTTATGAAAAGAGGGATTTTGGACCGCAGCAATTTAAGGAGTTTATGTTTGCGCAATCAAAGCCGCACACTGAAATGATTGAGCTGATACGGGAACTAAAGAAAGAATATAAATTAAAAGTGGCGGTAGTAAGCAATGAAGGGCGCGAGCTGACAGAATACCGGATAAAAAAATTTCAGCTAAATGAGTTTGTTGATTTTTTTATTTCGTCATGTTTTGTGCATTTTCGTAAGCCCGACACCGATATATTTAACCTTGCACTTGATGTTTCACAAGTGGCGCCAAATGAAGTGGTTTATATTGAAGACAGGCCACTGTTTGTACAGGTTGCTGAAGCACTTGGCATACATGGAATAAAGCATAAAAATGTTGAAACCACCAGTAAAATTTTAGAAAATGATTTTGACCTGAAATTGCCTAAGCATACTAGTAAGAAAAGTAAATAACCGGCTTGGGTTTTTAGTGACTTATTTTAATGCATCATATTTAATCTGGCATACAGGGCAGTAAAAGCTACGCCTGTTTGTTTTACCCAAATGCTTTTTAATGATGGCTGTTTTATCGCGTGGGCATATTTTTTTGGTGTACACCAGCCAGTGTTTTTTTAATTCAAAGGCTTTTTTCCATTCCAAAAAATCAAAACTATAGTTGCGGGCTTCATGTATCATTTCTGTTAACTTACGGGGCGGCAGGTCGCCTATTGTTGTTAGCGGGCTAACTTTAATTCTAAACAGTACTTCATTCTTAATAATATTGCCAACGCCCGCAAAAATATTTTGGTCAAACAAGGCATCGCACACGAGGGTGCCCGGTTGCGCCTTTAATTTCTTTCGCGCTGCTTTGGCGTCCCAGTTATCATTTAGCACATCAGCAGCCCAATCATACACTTCATTCAATGGTTCTTCTATTACCTGTACCGAACACGTATAAAAATTTAATTCGCCATTAGCAAATTGTAACGATAACCTTTCCGGCCTACCCTTCCTCTCATTAATAGCATAACTGCCAAACATTAATAAATGAATGCGAACAGTAAAATTTTTAAAGCAAATTAAAAAATGCTTGCCCCAGGTTTTAAAGTCAATAACTTCCAGGTCACGGATGGCGTCTTTATCAATGCTGGTATTGCCGCTTACAGCAATAACTTTTTGGCCTTTAAACATCTGCACAGCATTTTTCAATATTACTAATGACGGCCCTTCAGGCATAACCTATCTGTTTAACCAACCCTTGCAAATCACAAGCCACAGAATATACTGTAATTTTATAGCATGTTTAAAGGCGGCTCAGTTACGGTAACTAGTAATGGCAAACCTGTTACAATACACCTTGTATCGTGCGGTGCTGTGGCAGTTAAAACAAGATTTAGAGATGCAAGATTTTCCGGATTGGCTGCCATGGCTGATTTTATATTGGATAAAAACTTTACCGAATGGCTGCCTATTTGGGTGATGATAATTGAACACCCCGAGAGCGTGTTTGTTATTGACGCGGGCGAAATTACAGAGGTGAATAACAAAGACTATTTTGCATCATCGGGCTTTATCGCAAAATGGTTTGATACTTCCCAGTTTAAGTTTTCGATAACGAGGGAAGAGGAAATTGACGAACAATTGCAGGCACTTGGTATTACAGTTGACAAAGTGAAGGCTGTGGTTTTAACACACCTGCATTTTGACCATACCGATGGCATAAAATACTTTCCTTCAACACCAATTAAAGTAAGCACGGCTGAATGGCAAAAGCCCTTTGGTGATTTGCCTAAACTGTACCCATCGTGGTTTAGGCCTACGCTTGTTGAAATGAGCGAACAATATGAAGCTTTTGAAAAAGCACATTATTTAACTGCAGCTAAAGACATTATTCTTGTTGAAACGCCCGGGCATACGTATCACCATTGCTCAGTAATAATAAACACCGATGAACTTAATATCATGTTTGCGGCAGATATTTGCTATACACAACAGCAACTGCAGCAAAACCGGTTTGCTGGCAATAACACAAGCAACCTAACTGCCAAAAAAACGTATGATACTGTAAACGCATTTGCGCAAAGTAGCCCTTTGGTATTTCTGCCGGCGCACGATATAGATTCTGCTGAAAGATTAAGGCAGCTTATTGTGCTCAAATAAAACTTTGGTGAAAGCCTTCAAAGCCCTAATTTAGTTGTATAAAATTTTTATAAAAATCTGTAGGGTTACTGGTTACCATCCTTCAAAAACTAACTAATGAAAAAGCTGTTGCTTGCCGCTATCCTTTTAGGAACACTAAACTGCGCCCTTGCCCAAACCGAAAGTGTTTATTATTATTACCAGGGAAAGAAATTTTTTGTCCCGGTAAATTATCATCAATTGGTAATAGGCATAAAAAGCGAAACTTCATTCTACAATAATAAAACCGCACTTGCGGAACAATTGTCATTGCCTGCAGATTCAGTTAAACCCACTGCAAATAAAAATGAGTTTATTGTACGTCTTACAGGCCAGTCTTATGCTTCTGATAAGGCCTTCGCAAATAGCATAAGCACAAAAAACTTTGTAACTTATGTGCACGCATGCCTTAGCGGGCAAGGCAGCAGGCAGGTAAGTTATGGGGATGCGTTTATTGTTAAACTTAGGCAGGGTGTATTGCCCGCGCAGCTAACCTCACTTACTTCTAAATATCATTGCAGCCTTATTAAAACGTCATTGGGCGATAGAAATACATGGCTTATAAGTTCGGGGGAACAAAATGGGTACGATGCTTTAAAAATGGCCAATGCATTTTTTGAGAGTGGCTTTTTTGAATTTGCTGAACCTGACTTTACCACATACGGAGGATTAACAGACGCCCCTAACGACCCACTGTATAATTTACAGTGGGCGCAACACAATACGGGCTCTGCAGAACAATACAACGGTACACCCGGCGCAGATATGCAGGTTGACAGTGCATGGACCATTACCAAAGGCGACAGCAGTATTAAAATTGCAGTAATTGATACGGGAGTTGACACTGCGCAGGCGGACCTTAAAAAAAACCTGTTACAGGGGTTTGATTGCATTACCCAAACAGCTAACCCGGGTGACGGGGCGCCTAAAAACTTATCAGTTGCGCATGGCACGGCTGTAGCAGGTATAATAGCTGCTGTTGCTGATAATAGCATTGGCATAGCCGGTATAGCGCCAAAATGTAAAATAATACCTGTTAATATTAGTGATGAGTCAGGCTTTTTTACCAGCGAATTTGGCATTGCGGCAGGCATTGATTATAGCTGGCAAAACGGCGCAGACGTTTTAAACAACTCCTGGACGCTTGGTTTACCGAGCGGCGCAATTGACGGGGCAATACACCGTGCTATAACCCAGGGCAGAAGTGGTAAGGGGTGTATTATTTTTTTTGGAGCAGGGAACGATTATGCAGGTATCGCCTATCCATCATACAACCCTGAAGTAATCGCGGTAGGCGGCAGCAATATGTTTAACAGGCATAAAACAACCACCAGCGGCGACGGGGAATATTGGTGGGGCGCCAGCTACGGCAATGGCCTTGATATTGTTGCACCCTGCGTTAAAATTGCAACAACAGATATAAGCGGCAGTAACGGTTATAACACTGCTGATGGCAGCAACGGTGATTACAACCTGACATTTAATGGCACGTCGGCTGCATCACCGCACGCGGCTGCGGTTGCTGCGCTGGTATTATCAGTAAATAAAAACCTTACGGCCGCTGAAGCAAGAACGGTTATTGAAAGTAATTGCACGAAGCCCACATATTACACATTTGGGTTAACTGCTGATAACGTCAACGGAACGTGGAATAACGAGATGGGCTATGGTATAGTGAACGCGTATAAAAGCGTACTTGCTGCGCAAAGCAAAAAATTTTGTAACGTGGGTATAGTTGCCCCGGCATCAACACTGTTGTGTAAAAATGCTTCCTTAAAACTGGGTGTTGCAGACAGCAGTATTGCTGGCGCTGTTTATACCTGGCATTTAAATGCTGCGGTGTTTGAAACCGGCAAATCAATTATTACTTCAACGCCGGGTACATACGATGTGCAGGCAGATTTTGCCAATGGGTGCACCGCTTATGCGGCGGATATAACACTATATGCTGCAGATACAGCTACCCTGTATGCAGATGCTGGCGGTGCTGTTTCCCTTTGTCCCGGCAGTAACGGAGCCATTATAGGCGGGGCACCTTCTGCAGCGGGCGGGTCAGGTTTTGTTGCTTCGCAAAGGGCTTATGGGTTTGATTTACTGCATAGTTCCTATATCCGGTTTAATACCAACAACCCAAGAGACTATACATATATACCTGTCGGCACGCTTGACGGGGTTACAAATACGTATTTTATTGCGGGCGATTTTACGCCGCTTGGTTATTACGCCGTAACGCAGGACGGTATACTTGCAAGAATTGACACTGCAACAGGTTATACAAGGCTAATTGGGCAGCTTATAACACCAGCAGGGCAATATGTTAGCCATAAATGGTGTGGCTTAACATGGAGCCCGGCAACTAAAAAACTATATGGCAATACAAATGGTGGCCTTGCAAATGGCTTGTACGAAATTGACCCAATTACAGCAAAAGCTGTAGTAACAGGATACATAAACAGCAGTGCAATGGCATGGGTGACTTTTAATAATAGCGGTACCTTATATGGGTTTAATACATCGTACAATAATATAGTGCGTATAGACTCAGGCAGCGGCGGCACTTTTTTAAGCCAGGATATTGGAATTAGACTTACTACTAACCTTGATGGCGGCTTTGACCCGCTTAACGGCAAACTTTATATGAGTACCTACTCCTACGGGCAAGGGCTGTTTGGAGATTTGAGGGAGATAGATACACTAACATGGAGGATTGCCGTAAAAGGTGGTATTGGTGCTATAAGCGAGGTTGGGGCATTGGCTATAAGCGGCAAAACCTACCAATACGCGTGGGCGCCTGCAAGCGGATTGTCAAATGCAAATGATGCTAACCCCGTTGCAAACCCATTATCAACAACAACCTATACATTAACTGTTACTGACGCCTGTGGTGCAAAGGCAGCAAGCAAGGTAGTTGTAACAGCGAACGCGGCGAAACCTGCGGTGAAGATAACAGCAGATAAAGACTCCATTTGTATAGGCGATTCAAGCCGATTGTCGGTAACAAAAAACGGCAATTACACTTACCAATGGTTGTATAATGGCGAAGCAGTTAATAACCCCAACGATACGTTCTATAATTCATCCCGCGGGGGCAATTTCCAGGTATCTGTTACCAATGGCCGCGGAGGGTGTGCAAATACCTCTGCGGTGTTTAAGCTGAAAGATTGTTCAATATGGCTAAATAATGACAGCCCGGACACAGCCTGCTATAAATACTTTTATCCACCGCACGGGTTTGCTGACACAGGCTTTAAACCCGGGGAAACATTTACCAAAACAATTTACCCGGCCAGCAAAGGAGATATGCTGCGAATTACTTTCAATAACTTCTATGCCAATTCAGTTTTCACGCACTTATATATTTATGATGGGCCCAATACAACGTACCCGTTATTAAAAATGTTCAGCTATCTTGATTACAGCGGCGTAACAAGCACTTATACCGCATCTAACGGCCCGCTAACTATTCAATTGGTAACAGGCGGCCAAACGGATAATATCGGCACCTGGGATGCATTTTTAACCTGTTATACCCCGCATGTTTACCGCAGCAAGCATAGCGGCAACCTTGAAGACTCATCTACCTGGGAAATAAAAACAGGCGCAAATACCTGGGCCGATGCCTTAACCACACCTGCTTATTTTGATGACAGCATTATTATAAGAAGCGGCCATACGGTTACGTTAAGCAATTATTTTATCAAAAGACTTGACCAGGTTTGGGTGCAGAAAGGCGCTAACCTGGTTTTAAATAATGGCCTTGCACTGAACAACAGCGGGTCGTTTTTAATGGTTGCCGACGGCGATTTAATTTTAAACAGCTATGGCCAGTTAAATGCGGATGGTAAAATTGTTATTAGGGGTAATATTACAGCTGCTACATCTAATAACTCTGTTTCCGGTATTTTTTATGCAGATGGCACAGCCGGGCAAACATTTTCATTTAGCGGCGGTTATATAACCTCGTTACATGTTTTGAATAAAAATGGCTTTACGTTGCATGGCTTTGCACGCATAGACACCCTTGTAATGAGCACTAAGGGCAGAATACAAACAGACAGCCTGTTTATAAGGCGTAAGCTGCAACTTGACAGTGGTATTATTGATGTAAAGGCACCGGGTGTGTTTGACCTGAGTAACATTGATTTAATTTATGCTACCGGAAACCCAAACAGTTATATTAACGGCCCTGTTACGATGGCACCCTATTCCAATGCTAATTTAAGTATGTACTATCCAACAGGTACAAATATTGCCTACAGGCCATTAGTAATAACAATGGATAAGTTTGTAAATGATCTTTACACCGTGCAGGCTTTTAACCAGCCACCACCTGTTTTGCCATTACCGCAGGGTATTAACCGCGTGAGCAACAGTAATTATTTCTCAATACAGGCTTTAAGAAATTACCCGTTTGTAAATGCAACTGTTACACTGCCATACATTAACAGCGATGGTGTAAATGACCCCGCCAACCTGCGCATAGTGCGTGATTCTGCGTCACAATGGGTAAACGCCGGGGGTGTTGGATCGCATATTGATACAGGTACTATATCTTCAACCAATAAAATAACCGCGTTGCATTACCTGGCATTGGCTAACGCAACAGGCGGCACAAATACACTGCCTGTAAACTGGCTGCAGTTTATTGTAACGCCCCAAAACAAGTATACATTATTGCAATGGACCGTTGCGCATGAAATTAATTGCGCCTATTATATGGCCGAGCACAGCACAGATGCAACACATTTTACCGCACTGGCCCAAATACCGGCAACCAATAACGGCGGTAACATAAATACTTACCAATACCTGCACACAGCTATTTTAACCGGCATAAATTATTACAGGATAAAGGAAGTGGATAAAGACGGAAGGTTTACATACAGTAAAACAGTAACAGTAAACATTGATGATGTAAATAGTTTGCAGGTTACACCTAACCCAACAAGGGATGTAGTTACGATAACGTCAGCACGCATAATAAATGAAATAGATTGTTACAATGCCCTGGGGCAGCTTATTAAAAAAATATTGCCGGCTGCAAATAATTACAAACTTTCGTTATCGCAATTACCGGCAGGTGTTTATACTATACATGTTGTAACAGAAACAGCTGCATATAATAGGAAGGTGGTGAAAGAATAACTATTATATTGACTTAAATAATAAACCTCCTGGCTTGCCGGGAGGTTTATGTTTTCAGGGATATATAGACTGATCAAAGGAAAGACTTCGGACACCGGATTTTGTTTTTCACAGGTACGTTTTAAAGTGGTTATTCATAAGTACTACGATCCAATTATTTTATATAGTTCATCCAGTTTGGGTGAAAGGATTATTTCAGTACGCCTGTTTCTTGCCCTGCCGTCAGGTGTTGAGTTTGTGTCAATAGGGTCATAAAATGCATGGCCTAAAGCTTCAACCCTAACTGGGTCAACCTTGTAATTATTTACTAAAATTCTAACGATGGCGTTTGCACGGGCTGTACTTAACTCCCAATTGTCCGGGTAACGCCCGCGAATGGGAATGCTGTCTGTATGCCCTTCAATATCAACTGATATATCAGGGTTTACATTAAGTACTGAAGCAAGCTTTGACAATGCATCAACACCTTTGGGATTTACTACCGCGCTGCCCGAAGGGAATAATAAATTTTCTGAAAGGCTTACATAAACTTTACCATTCTTTTGCGTAACGGTCAGATCGCTTGAGCTAAAGCCGTTCAATGCCTGTTCCATTTTATTCTTTAACTCTTCTGATTTTGCCCTTTGCTGCGCCAATAAATTTTGCAATTGCTGCAACCTTTGCTGCTGCTGTTGCAACGTCATTTTACTTTGGTCAAGCTGGCTTTGCTGGCTGGCGCTTTGCTGCCCCAACTGGTTATTTTGTGCGCTAAGGTTATCAACCTGGGTTTTAAGCTGCGCGATGTTATTTTTAAGTTGTGCAATATTACCTTGCAGGTCTGTTACCTGGTTTGCAAGGCGGGTACTGTCTGACCTTAATTGAGCTGACTCCGCCTGTGACTGCAATAATTGTTTTGAAGGCCCGCAACCTGCAAGCAGCAGCATAGCGCCCAAAACAATGGTGAAACTTTTCATAGTGTTGTTCAGTTTTGCTGATGATACTTTAAAAAACTGTGCCAAAATTATTTTAACACACGGAAGAGGCTGCTTAACTTGTTGATTAACAAATGCAACAAATATTTTTTGCGGCGTACCGGAAAATGTAAATGTTAAAAAAATTTGCAGTTGATTACGTAAAAGAAAATCATCATTAACAGCAGTATAGCCTATATTATTGCTGGTTCGGTACGCTTAAAGAGCTACAGACAAGTATACCAGTAATTGGAATATGCCTTACGGGTGTATTAGTTCAAAGCTATGCTTCAACACCTGTATATGAAATTCGCTGTCTGTCTTTTTCGGCTCGCCGTCAACATGAAGTGGTGCCAGTTTAAGGTTTTTGATAGTGAGGCTATCTGTTTGAAAATTTAGGATATTTTTTTTGCTTACGTCTTCAACTAATTTCTGCAGCCTGTTATTACCACGTAATTGCCTTAGCACGGCAAAGGGCAGCTTTGTTTTGCTCATCTTTTGCACTATTACCACATCAAGCAGGCCATCGCTTATATTAGCATGCGGGGCAATAGTAATATTATTGCCAAACTGGTTGCTGTTGGCAATGCTTATAAAAAATGCTTCGGTAAAAAAAGAGAAATCGTTTATTGTTATTTCAAACTGGTAGGGCTGCGCTTTAAAATAATTAACTATGGTTTGCTGTGTGTAAGTAATTAAACCGCGGGATGCTTTTTGTGCAAAATCGTGTGCAACATTGGCGTCAAGGCCAATACCGCTAAGCATGCATGAGTAGTGCTCGTTTATTAAAAAGGCATCAACTGGTTTTATTTTGCCATCAATAATATGCTGCAGGGCCTGCAAGGGTTTTTTTGAAATACCTGCTGAAAAAGCCAACCCATTACCGCTGCCCAACGGAATAATGCCAAAATGGATATTTATGCCCCTTAGCGCATAAGTTACCTGGTTTACTGTGCCATCGCCGCCAACAATTACAACGTCTGTTACCTTTTCTTTGGCTATTATGTGTTTTAAAAATTCATAATCGCCTTCAGCATTCGTAGGTACAAATTTATATTCCAGTCCCTTCTCTTTCGCAACCTTTTCAATCTCTTTCAGTACCGTATCTTTCTTTGCACCGCCCGATATGGGATTGACTAAGAAAATGATATTACGCCTCATTTCGTATAAATAATTTTACAGGCAACCGCTTATTCCCCGCTTTTTTGTTAAGTTGCAAATGTATAAACAATATATATGGAACAAGCTATTTCAACCACCCAACTGTGGAGCTTTACAAAAAAATTATTGTTTCGCTTCAGCTTCCTGTTCTTTGTGCTCTATATTTTCCTCAATCCAAATGGCTTTTTCCCTTACGTAGATAATGCTTACGAGCTTTATATACCGCCGTTTCAAAAGCTTATACCATGGATAGGCAAGCATATACTGCACCTTAGCTATGATATTACCACATTTACCAATGGCAGCGGCGACACCACTTACGATTATGTTATATTGCTTTTTTTAACTGTAATGGCTTTGCTCGGCTGTGTTATATGGACAATTGCCGATGGTAAGCGCAAGAGCTTTAACACGCTTAGTTACTGGCTTACGACTATTATACGTTATTATGCTGCATTTACAATGTTTGGCTATGGCTTTGTAAAAGTAATTAAGCTGCAATTTCCTTTCCCAGGCCTTAATACGCTAATGGAGCCTTATGGGCAATCGTCGCCAATGGGCCTGGCCTGGAATTTTATAGGTTACTCAAAAGGGTATAATTATTTTACAGGTATTGGCGAAATAACGGCGGGCATGCTGCTGCTTTTCAGGCGTACTACAAGGCTTGGTGCCATAATGACGCTGGTAATTGCAGGTAACATAATGGCTATAAACTATTGTTTTGATGTGCCTGTAAAGCTGGTATCAACAGCGCTGGTAGTTATGTCAATTTATTTGTTGATGCAGGAAAAAACACGGCTTATTAATTTCTTCTTTCGTAATAAAGTTGCACAGCCCGAAAACGTTAGCATTAAAAGGTTTAGAAACAAGCGGCTCAACCTTTCGATGGATATTCTAAAATACCTGGTTATTGCTTTTGTTTTATTTAAGAATATTTACGACGCAGCGGATGGCATGAAGTTGTATGGCGAAGCTGCGCCAAAACCGCCTTTATATGGTATTTACAACGTAAAAACATTTGTGCGTAACCACGACACCATTGCGCCGTTGCTTACAGATACCACCCGCTGGCGCAACCTTATAGTTAACTACCCTGGTTTTGTTACTGTAAAAATGACCAGCGATAAACAACTTGGCTTTGCATTCAGGCCAGATACAATTGCAAAAAAGATCGTGATGTTCAGTTATGCTGATACAACTAAAAAGTCGAACCTGGCATATTCCTTTATAGGCAGCGACAGCCTTATACTAAAAGGGAAATTTGCGGAAGACAGTGTATTTATTACAATGAAAAAATTTGATGTAAATAAATTTTTGCTTGTTAACCGTGGTTTTCATTTTATAAACGAATACCCGCTTAACAGGTAAACACCCTTTCATTTAAAAATTGCAACGGTGCCTGTTACTCACTGCGCAAGGCCTTTACTGGATTAGCGATTGCGGCTTTAATAGTTTGAAAGCCAACAGCCACGCCCGTTACCACTAATGCAGCCAGCGCTGATACTGCAAAAACCCACCAGCTAATACTTGTGCGGTAGGCAAAGTTTTGCAGCCACCTGCTCATTAAATAAGCCGATACGGGTGCAGCCACTAAAAACGCAATAACTATAAGCTTTAAAAAATCTTTTGACAGGATAAATGATATGTCGGCTATGGTAGCACCCAACACCTTGCGTATGCCGATCTCTTTTGTTTTTTGTTCAACCATAAACGATAATAAGCCAACAAGCCCGAGTATATTTATAACAACTGACAAAAAGGTAAAGATGTTGAACAATTGCTGGGTGCGTTTTTCTTCCTTATACAAACTGGCTACATGGTCGTCAAGAAAGCTTGTTTCAAATAAAAAATTCGGATAAATTGAGGTCCACGCCTTTTCTATTGCCGATAATTGCGAAGCAGTGTAGCCGTTGTTAAACCTGATACCTGCATTATAATAAAAAAATGGCAGTTCCACCATAATTACGCTTTTAACAGGATCGTGGAGGGATGCAATATGATAATCTTTTACTACACCTATTATTGGTGCAGAAACATTATTAAAACCATAGGTTACGTACTTGCCGATGGCGTCCTGCGTATTGGCGAAGCCTAAAGCTTTTACGGCTGTTTCGTTAAGTATCATTGCATATTGTTTTAATGAGTCGGGTATGCTGGCTGCTATCTTTAACTCGTCATTATCATTAAACCAGCGCCCGGCTACCAATTGCAGGCCATAAGTTTTTAAATATTCTTTATCAATTGACTTAAGGTCCACGTCTAACTGGCTGGTCGCAAATTTCTCACGCAGGTTAAAACCGGTGTTCGCCTGGTTGTCTGACACGGGTGCACCCAGCGAAAGGCTTACGCTGCTAAGGCCGGGTATCTTTAACAACTGGTCACGAAAAGCGGTTACTTGCCCGGGTTTATTTTCAGGCAGGTTGATATCAAGTACCTGCTCTTTAGTAAAACCAAGTGGCGTTGATTGTATAAATGCCATTTGTTTTGCCACCACAACAGCGCCGATGATTAAAATTTGTGCAGCAAGAAACTGGAATATTACCAAACCCCTTCTTAAGTTGACAACAGAGGCTTTTGGCGCTGATATTTTGCTTTTTAAAGCAGCTATCGGGCTAAAGCCTGATAAAACAAAAGCGGGATATACGCCTGATGTTAATGAAATGAGCAACCACAGTGCCAACAGCAACATGCCTGTTTTAACTGTTAGCCAGTCAACCGGGATATTTTTTTCAAGAAATGCATTCAGCGATGGAATAAAAAACCGCACTGATACAGCAGCTACAACAATAACTATTGCGGTAAGCAAAAATGTTTCGGACAAAAATTGCTTTATAAGGTGCAACCTTGTAGCGCCCATTGTTTTGCGTACCCCAACTTCTTTAGATTTTTTAATTGCCAGCGCAGTTGACAGGTTGGTATAATTAATGCACGCGGCCAGTATAAGAAACAGGCCAATTGCTGCCAAAAGGTAAAGGTAAGTGTAATTAATAGTGTAATATGGATTGCTTTTATACAGCTCGTTAAAATGAATATTTGTTAAAGGTTGCAGCTTATATTCAGTTGATGAATGGCCTTGCTTATCCTTATTAACATATTTTGCGGCTATGCCTGCTAAAATAGTTTCGGTTTGTTTTTCGCGGTTGTCACCTTCTAGCCCGATGTATGTATAGCATGAGGCGCTGAGCCCCCATTGGTCAAGCGGAAAGCCTCCAATTAATTCTGGGCTAGCCGAACGATATGATACCAGCATATTATATTGCAGGTGCGAGTTTGAGGGGCCGTTAGCAATAACAGCAGCTACTGTAAGGTCCAAAAAATTATCAAGCTTTATGCGCATGCCTACTGCATCTGAATTGCCAAAATATTTTTGGGCTGTATTTTCGGTTAATACTGCGTACCCGGGTTCAGTGAAGGCCCTTGCAATGCTGCCCTGCTTGACAATAAGAGGAAATAATTTAGGGAAAACAGAATCTGCAAAAACAACGTATTGGGTTTTGAATTTTTTATCGCCAATTGAAATAATATCCTCTTTTTGAAAATGAATTTGTGAAATAAGCTTTTCACCAGGCATAGCTGCACGCAATGCAGTTGCCAACGGGTATTGTGTTACGGCACTGTAAGTTTTACCAGTTTCGGATGTTGAATGCATTACAACTCGGTAAATACTCGCCGAGTTATCGTCCCGTTTGTCAAAGCTGGTTTCATGAAATATAATAAGTGCTATCAGTACGCAAACAATTACGCTGATGTATAAGCCAATAAAATTTAAAGTAAAAAAGCCTTTATTACGTTGTAAGTTACGCAAGGCAACCCGAAAATAATTTTTAAGCATAAAGCAGAATGTTAGTTAGAATAAGCAGGGACACCTGAAATGCAACTAACAAAATGCCAGAAATATATGAATATGATAATCAAATAATTACAGGGCTTTTGTTAAGGTGAACTGTACGCTTTTGGTACAAAAACCGTACGCTTGTGGCAAACGGCTGTGTCTTAAGAAAGAAGGCCGTGGGGCAATATATTCATCGCCCTGCTTGCGAAACTTTTCAAAGGATAATTGCTCCAAATTATTCGCTCCTTAAACTTTTTACCGGGTTGGTAATAGCCGCTTTAACCGTTTGAAAGCTGGATGTAAGAACTGCCACCAGCAACATGCCTGCACCACTGGCAGCAAATATCCACCAGCTAATGGTTGTGCGGTCGGCATAATCTTCTATCCAATTATGCATGGCCCACCAGGCGATGGGTGTTACAATAACAAAGGCCAGTAGAATAAGCACAACCAGTTCAGTAGATAGCAACCTTACTATTTGCACAACGGATGCGCCCAATACTTTGCGCACGCCAATTTCTTTTGTGCGCTGGTTTGTGGTATAAATAGCGAGGCCAAGCAAGCCAAGGCAACTGATAAGTATGGATAGGCCGGTGGCCCAGCTTAATAATGTTGAAATATGCTGCTCGCCGCTGTAAAAACGCGCAATGGCGTCATCATAAAAACTATAATCAAAATCATCATCGGGGTAAACTTCTTTAAATGCTTTGCCCATGGCAGTAATGGCTGTTTTCCATTCATTGCCCCCGGCGGTTTGGGGCTTAAGGGCCACATGCCACACACGCGTTTCATACGTTTCTTTGGCATATTGCAGCGCCAGCGGGTTGATAGCCGAGTGCAAAGAGCGTTCAGCAAAATCGCCCATCACGCCGGCAATCATCATTTGCTTGCCGTCCAGCTTAAATGTTTTGCCAATGGCATCGGCAGGATTTTTAAAGCCGATCAGTTTAGCGTACGTATTATTAATAAGCAGGGCGTGCGCGGTGTCGTGCTGCGCAATATTCCTGCCTGCAAGCAGCTTTATTTGGTATATCTTAAGATAATTACTGTCGCCAAACTTAAGTTCCACGGCTGTCTTCAGCTCTTTTTTACCATCAGTGTAAATACCCTCGGTTGAACTGGTGCCGCCTGATGCCGGCGCATCTGCGCCAATGCTTGCCAATTCAACCTGCGGCATGGCGCACAGTTTATTCAGCACTAAATGATTTTTCCCGGTGTTGGTTTTGTTCCAGGGCGCACCGAAAACAACAATGGCATCTTTTTTAAAACCGAGGTCTTTATGCAGGGCGTAATAAACCTGCTTGCTTACCAGCACGGTAGCCATTATAAAAAATTGCGCAATAACAAACTGCGATACGCTGAGCGATTTACGCAGCCATGCATTACGGCTTTTGCTGCTGTTCTGTACCTGGTTTTTAAGCACTGCCACCGGTTTGAAGCGGGAAAGCATTACAGCTGGATAAAAGCCCGACAGCACGGTAACAACAACCGTTAATATAACAAGAAATAAAATAACCGCAGGCTGAAATAACAGGGTTATGGTAATGCCGGCGGGGATAAAATCTGCAAAAACATTTAAAATAACCGGCGCGAGCAATAGTGAAAGAATAACCGCGAACAGGGTTATTAAAAAGGTTTCGCTTAAAAACTGAACTATCAATTGCGTGCGCGTGCTGCCCATGGTTTTGCGTACGCCAATTTCTTTTGCACGCTGGGTGGCCTGTGCAGTGGTTAGGTTAATAAAGTTTATTGATGCCAGTACAAGCAGGAACGCAGCTATTGCCAATAAACCATACAAAGTGTTTTTGCTGGCGGCGCTGCTAAAGTTAAACACGCCGTACCTGTCATCAAAATGTATATCGCCAAACCGCTCCATGCCAAACGATCTTGAATTTCCTTTCTCCTGCGGATCTTCTTTTTTTAGCATGGCGTTCAACTGGTTCTCAATGCCGGCCGGTTTGGTACCCGGAAGCAACTTGATAAATAACACCGATGATGAATTGGTGCCGCCCCAATTGGTTAGCCCGGCCATGTCTGCAAGGTCTTTATGCGCATTTATGGTGCTGTAAGAGATAAAATCTTTAAAAGTAAGGTCAGTATTTTCCGTAATTGTTTGCACAATGCCGGTAACCGTTACCTGCAATGTATCGTAAGTAATTATTTTACCCACTATTTTATCGTAAGGCAAGGTGGGAAAATAAAGCTTAGCCTGGTTAGAGGCAAGCACCACCGTGTTAGGCGCATTTAGAGAAGTGGACGGTGAGCCGGTGAGCCACGTATAATTGAATATTTTAAAATAGCCGGGGCTTATAAAAGCGGTTCTGTCCTGCGCCTTGAATTTTGTAGGTTCGCCCTTTTTATTCTCAATAAACACATCAGGTGCAATGCTGAATATGGGCACGGTTAATTCCACCCCTGTTACCCGCGTTTTAACAACCTGTGGCACAGGGCCCGAAACACCACGCGAATAACCGGCATTGCCCTGGTAAGAGAAATTACTTACTACACGGTAGATGCGATCGGTGTCTTTGTGAAATTTGTCAAAGGTAAAGTCGTACTGTGCTATCAGGAAGATGACAACGGTAGCGCTTATGCCAATAGATAAGCCGATAATGTTTATAAGACTAAACAGTTTGTTCCTTCGGATATTGCGCCATGCGATCTTCAAATTACTTCTGAACATATAATTGCGGTTTAATTTCAATTCAGCCCATTTAGGTGTGGCTTGATGGCTTGAAATTACCGCCTCGGAATGAGAATAGAGGCTCAAATGATAAGGTGGGCTATCTTTTTGCAGGGTGGCTTTAAATTCAGCCGCACTTTTCCCTGTCATTTGCCTGAAAATACGGTTAAAAGTGGATTTAGAGTTAAAACCTGCCTCAAATGCAATACCCAGCATAGTCATGTTGTCATAAGCAGGATCCTGCATTTTCGATACTACGTCCCGTATTCGATACTCGTTAATGAAGTCATTAAAGTTTTTTTTGATCGCTGTATTGATGATCCGTGATAACTCATGCGGTTGCATGCCCAGCTTTTTGGCAAGTGAGCTTAAGCTCAATTCCGGATCCTGGTAATACAGGTTGGCTTCCATGGACCGCTTAAGCCATGCACCTTTTGCTCTCAGTTCGGCCGGTACCGGCGGCTTTGTTGGAGTAGCTGTTTGAGCCATTATTGCCGCTTGCGGCTTTAAGAAGGCTGCCGCCGCCGTCCATATTATGATCACTGCGAAGAAGATATAAAAGGGATAATAAAGCTGTATGCCTGACTGATTGCGGTAACCAAAATAATCAACTGCGGCGCAGGCTATCCATAAGCACCATAACACAGCCGTGGCTGCCAGCAGGCGGCGAAGCCACCTAAATTCAATAAGTGGCCGGTCCATAAGAACTGGTTGCAACCGGCGGTAAAATTTTTGTATAAGCGTATTAGACAGGCGCAGGTAGGTTATTATAGAAATAAATATAAGTAGTTGTAATAGCGGGTTTAATTGCTGATAAGTTTGGGTAACATAGGAAGCGGCACCGGTCCTGGCACCTTCCCTGGTTTCCAGGATCAGTGCTGCCGGCTCCAACAACAGGGGGCTGAAATGCAGTAAGTCCTGCCAACGAAATTTATATCGCGGGCGGGTTATTTTAAGTACATAAAAATATAGTAACGGGCCCAACCCCAGCAAAAATTGCATGGGCAGCCAATCCCAATGGGGCAGGTAAGTTTCAAGTCTTATGTCAATAGCCAATACCCTGGCCATCCATAAAATCATGGTGACCAATGCAAGAGCAAGAAACCGGTTGGCACTGCGGTTAACAGTTTTGGTGAACCATAACTGCATGGCGAAGGCCAGCCCGATAAATATCGCACCGAGAAAGGCCAGGTCGTAAAGACTGATATGGAATGTATAGGAATTCAAACACCTCAAATTTAGCAATCCCTATTCCAAATCCTCAAAATACTGGAAAACAATAAATTAGATTTTTGGATGCCTGAGAGTTGTAACAGAACCGAACACAGAGCTATCCGGTTAACAGCCCTTCTTCATTCACTCCTCAAACTCTTCACCGGGTTAGCCAACGCTGCTTTGATTGCCTGAAAACTAATAGTAACAAGTGCTATCAGCAAACAAATAGCGCCAACTGCCGCAAACATCCACCAGCCTATATTGATACGGTAGGCAAAATCCTGCAGCCATTTGCTCATCGCCCACCATGCAATAGGCGACGCAATGCAAATAGACACCAGGATAAGCCTTGCAAAATCTTTAGAAAGCATTATAAAAATATCTTTAGTGGCAGCGCCCAACACTTTGCGAATGCCAATTTCCTTTATACGCTGTTCTGCCGCAAATGTTACCAGCCCAAATAGCCCCAGGCATGCAATTACAATGGCAAGGATTGAAAATAAAAAGAAGATTTTTTCTCTGCGTTGGTCTACACTGTACAGTTTACTGAATTCTTCATCCATAAAAGAATAGCTAAACGGCTGCGTCGGCGCCATTGTTTTCCACGTGGCTTTTATCTCGCTCAATAAACCCGGAATATCACTACTGCTAAAGCGCACAGCCATGCCTTGGTTGTCTTGCTGCAGGTTTAATACCAATGGGGCAACTTGCTCATGAAGGGAGTTGAAATTAAAGTCCTTTATCACGCCAATAATATCATACTCAATCAGCCTTCCTGCAGAAAGGTCGGCAATCTGGTATAGCTTTTTATTCACGGGGTCTACCTTGCCAAATAATTTTGCCGCCGTTTCATTAATGATTACTGCATTAGAATCGGTTAGATACTGTGCAGAAAAATTCCTTCCGCTTTTCAATTGTATCTGGAATGTAGGAAGGTATCTATCATCAACGCGCCATGACTGCATCAACGTGAAATTTTTACCGTCAAAATGAGGTGTAGTCACGAAACCATTGTCAGTCCTGTTCCCCGAAACAGGTAAAAAACCGGAACTGGTTACATTTTTAACCCCCGGCATCCCCAACAATTCGTCTTCAAAAGCTTTTGTATGGCCATTTAATGCGGCTGTGTTTTGCAGCATTAACACCTCCTCCTTGGTAAAGCCTAAATCTTTGTTCCTTATATACAGAAGCTGGTTGTAAATCACCAGTGTGCCAATCATTAATATAACGGAAATAGTAAACTGCACTACCACAAGCGTGTTCCGTAAGGCCGAGCCCTTAAAGCCTGTGGACAAGCTGCCCTTTAATACTTTTATTGGTTGGAAAGAAGAAAGGAAAAATGCAGGGTAGCTACCGGATATTAAGCTTACAAAAACTAGTAGCAATAAAATACCCCCTACAATGCCCGGGCTAAACAACATGGATACTTGAATCTGTTTGCCGGCTAACTGGTTAAAATACGGTAAGAGGAAAGCAACCATTACAATGGCTATTACAAACGACAGAAAACAAGCCACCAATGATTCTGCCAGGAACTGCGTAATCAAATTATTTTTAAGGCCACCCAGTACTTTTCTTACACCCACTTCTTTTGCACGGTTGGCCGAACGGGCGGTTGAAAGGTTCATAAAGTTTATGCAGGCAAGCAACAAAATAAAAATGGCGATGGCCGAAAAAATATATACATATTGAATGCTGCCATTAACCTCGAATTCATAAGCCAGGTTTGAATGCAGGTGTATGTCCATAAGAGGCATCAGGCTGCACTTTATATAATTGCCTGCTTTCTTAAAATCATCTTCGCTTATGTTCAATATTGACTTAAACTGCTGGCTTTGATATCGCTGCATTGTCTCGTTCAACTCTTTTTCAAATGCTTGAAAATCGGTGCCAGGTTTCAATAGCAGGTAAGTTTGAAAATTGTAATTGATCCAGCTATCATTCCGGCTCTCGTCTAGTTCGCTAATGGGCATAAACAGGCCGAAATTAAAATGAGATTGCGCAGGAATATCCTCAATTACGCCGGTGATTTTGTAATTGGTATTGCCGTTTAACAAAAGTGCTTTCCCTATAATATCTACGCTCCCAAAATATTTTTTGGCGGTGCTTGCAGTAACCACCAAACTATGCGGTTCTTTAAGTGCAGCCTTTCTGTCCCCAGCAATCATGTGTAATGTAAAAACATCAAATAAGGAGGAATCTGCATAGGCTGCCTGGTCTTCTCTAATGTTCTCATTGCCCCTCTTGACAATAACGCCGGAGTTGGCTTTTAACCGTGTATAATGTTCTATCTGCATAAAATCCTTCGCAAAAACAGGCCCCATTATTGCAGGCACCTCTGCGCCATTGTAATTGAAATCACCATACTTAAGCTGTTCATCAATCCGGTAAATATCGTTAGCCCGCGCATTAAACCTGTCGTAGCTTAATTCGTCCAGTACATACAGGGCTATCAGCAACGAACAGGCCACACCTATAGATAAACCGGCAATATTTAGAATAGCAAAAGTTTTGTTTTTGCTTAAGCCTCTAAAAGCGGTTTTTAAATAATTTCTAAACATAAAATTGCGGTTTAATTTCACTTCAGCCCATGGTAGGGCTCGATGGTTTGAAATTACCGCTGCGGGACCGGATAAGCGCGTCAAATCATAAGATGAGTCCTGTTTTTCCAGATCATTTTTAAATTCTGCGGCGCTTTTTCCCGCCACCTGTTTGAAACTGCGGTTAAAAGTGGCTTTTGAATTGAATCCGGCTTCATACGCGATTCCAAGCAGGGTCATATTACTATATGATGGATCTTTCATTTTCGCCACTACATCGCGGACGCGATATTCATTAATAAAATCATTAAAGCCTTTTTTTAATGCGGTATTGATGACACGCGATAATTCGTGAGGCTGCATCCTTAATTTTTCGGCAAGGGAGCTTAGGCTCAATTCCGGGTCCTGGTAATACAGGTTGGCTTCCATGGCCCTTTTAAGCCAAACGCCTTTTGCCCTCAGTTCAGCCGGCACCGGCTGCTTAAGGGGTGTGGCTGCTTGCGCCGTTACCGCAGCCTGCGGCTTTAAGAAAGCGGCCATGGCAGTCCATATAATAATCACCACGAAAAAGATATAAAAGGGATAGTAAACTTGTATGCTTGATTGACTGCGATAACCAAAATAGTCAAAGGCGGCACAAAATATCCACAAAAGCCATAACAGCGCTGTGGCAGCAAGCAGGCGGCGCAGCCACCGGAATTCAAGCAGAGAGCGGTCCATAAGAACAGGCTGCTGCCGTTTGTAAAAATCCTGTATGAGTTGGTAAGACCGGTAAAGGTAGATTATGATGGAAATAAATATAAGCAGTTGTAATACCGGGTTCAATTGGTGAAAAGTATGGGTGGCGTACGTGGCAGCTCCTGTTTTGGCACTTTCCCTTATCTGTAGCGCGAGGGCGCTTTGTTCCAGCAGCAGGGGGCTGAAATGCACAAGGTCTCTCCAACGGAGTTTATACTGCGGGCGGGTTATTTTAAGTACATAAAAATACATGAGCGGGCCCAGTGCCAGCAAAAATTGCATGGGCAGCCAATCCCAATGGGGCAGGTAAGTTTCAAGTCTTATGTCAATAGCCAGTACCCTGGCCATCCATAAAATCATGGTGACCAATGCAAGAGCAAGAAACCGGTTGGCACTGCGGTTAATAGTTTTGGTGAACCATAACTGCATGGCGAAGGCCAGCCCGATAAATATCGCACCGAGAAAGGCCAGGTCGTAAAGGCTAATATGGAATGTATAGGAATTCAATTCGGTTTGATACTGGCTATCAATATGTTAAAATGTATGTCAATAGCATAGCTAATGACAATAATACCCTTACCTATTGCCAAGGTAACATAACGTTTGAAAATGTTGCAAGAGGTGTGCGAAATTATAGTCAAATGTATCACCGAAGATAGCTTTACAGTTGGTATAGTACGGTTTTTAAATAAGTACCTCCCAACCTACACAAGATAAACAATGGCGGAATTGGGACGCAGTACCCAAACACTAAAAGGGCGCAAGTGGCCCCATCGCGGAGGGAATACTTGCGCCAATTGGGCAAAATGAGTAATTTTTTGATGATTTTGAGTGTAATATTATTTACCGACCCAGGGGGGATTTACTGCAGCAGCCATCTTTGACGGCAACCTGGGGTGCAACAGCTATTGGCCACCACCAAGGCTTTTTAGCAAGCTATCCCGGTAAGTAAGCCCGATAGAAAAATCCATATCATTTACCCTCGCAAAATTGCCTTCAATAAAGCGGATGCATTGCACATTAACGATGGTTGACCTGTGTATGCGGATAAACCTGCCGGATGGCAATAAGGCTTCTATCTTTCCAAGCGGCATATAGATAACATAGGTTTGGCCCGTGCAATGTACTTTAAGGTAATCACCCAAGCCCTCTATGTAAACCATATCATTAAAATCAATCTTTACAAGACGTTTGTCAACTTTTAAAAATATACTTGGCGCATCAGCAGTTTGTGGCACCGTTTTGTTTTCATCCTGCGCCGGCATAAGTTTCCGGGCAGTTTTAAGAAAGCGTTCAATAGTAACGGGTTTAACCAAATAATCAATCGCGTCAATCTCAAAAGCATCCACTGCATATTCTGCATAAGCAGTTATAAAAACAACTTTTGGCACAACCCTCAGCGAACGGATAAAATTGATGCCGTTAATGCCGGGCATCTCAATATCAATAAAAATCACATCAACGCGGTGGGCATGCAGCGCAGTAAAAGCCTCGGCGGCACCGGGATAACTGCCCAGGCATTGCAGGGTGGGCACCTGGCTTATATAGGATACGATCAACTGCCTGGCCAAAGGCTCATCGTCAACAACAATACAGTTAATCATTTGTAAAGCGGATGGTTAAAATTACCGTAAATGTATGTGCTTCGTCGTGTATAGCCAACTCATGCCTGCCCGCATACAACAGTTGCAGGCGCTTGTGCAGGTTAACAAGGCCTATACCGCCACGCGTTTCATCTTGTATGTTGCTTTCAGGTATTTTGGGGTTAACTGCCTGGAAAACCAGTTCGTCATCATAAACCGCCAACACCAGTTTCACCCATTTTCCAGTCATGGCGGTATGCAAAGCATGTTTAAACGTGTTTTCAATAACCGGCAAAAACAACAATGGCGCTATTTTTATATGCTGCGTTTCGCCCTGGGTAATAAAGCTGATGGCTTCCTGTCCTTCATGCCGCATATTTTCCAGGCTTATATAGCTTTTCATAAATTCAATCTCGTGCTGTAACCAAACTTGCTCGTTATGCGCATCATACAAAATGTAACGCATAATGTCCGAAAGCCCGTTAATCATCTTTGGAGTTTGCGGTGATTGCTGCAGGCTAAGCGAGTACAGGTTATTAATGGTATTGAAAAAAAAGTGTGGGTGCAGTTGTGTTTTAAGCTGGTTAAGCTCGAGCTTTAGTTTTTCATTTTCTACAGTGCTTAAATTATACTGGTTTTTAAATAAAAGCTTTATTACATACAGCGAAGTTGCGGCCAGCAGTACCAAAATAGTATAGCCAAAATATTCATTAAAATGCAGGCTAAACAGTTGCTCGGGGTGAGCAGACTGGATGGCGGCTTTATACCCCGCTGGTATAAAAGGCAGGTGCAGCAATGCAAGCATGGCCATGCGATCATTTAATTCATATAATGCGATAAATATGGGAAAAAGCAGCACGGACAGGATATACCTGCGCTTGCCAATGGTTTGCGGCAGGTAGGCGCGGTAAAACAACACCAGCACAGGCAGCGAGAAGATATTGAGCAACACATAACTAAGCGTGTAAGAAAACCAGGAAAAATTTTGCAGCCCTACCGCCAAAGGGCTTAGCACACCTATTACCAGCAGGTATAAAGCCTCGGCCAGCAGGCCCTTTTGCTCGTAATTTAGCGTGGAAAAAGAAATTCGCATGACCCAATTTGCAATATTCATCAATTATTCTGGTGTGTTTTTCGATAAACTTATGTTTTTGCGCGATGAATTTAGTCTTTACTTGTTGAGGCTGTGCATAAGCTGGTTGGGCTAATAAATTTCACTCCATTTTTTTCTCAGGGCATTTTTGCGATAAATAAACGGCCATATCATGAAGGCACAACGCTTTTTTATTATCCTGGCAGCTATTGCAGTATTTGCTAATATTTTCAACCGTGGTTTTGCACAAGCCCCAACAGAAAGGATTGCATTATACTGCAAAGTTTGGGGCTTTCTTAAATACCATCACCCCAATGTAGCCAATGGGACTATTGACTGGGATTCGGTTTTTATTGCCCACATAAATGGTGCGATGGCCGCAAAAGATAATACACAGCTCAGTATTCAATTAGATGCACTTTTAGCTTCAGCAGGCATTGATGGCAACCCGCAGGCAGATAGCCTGCGCGGCGATATTTTAACCAAAAACCACGATTTAAGCTGGCTGCAGGCATCGCCCCTTTTAAATGAAAGGAATAGGGAAAAACTGCAATACATTTATGTACACCGTAACCATGGCGGCAACCGTTTTGTAAAATATAATAATTACACAGACTACAGCGGCGAAAAGCCTTATGATAATATGGTTTGGCCAACGGAAAGTTACAGGCTGTTATTTCTCGCGCGCTTTTGGAATGCTATTGAATATTTTGATCCTTATAAATTTATTGCCGCAGAAGATTGGAATAGCGTTTTAATAAGGTTTATACCTATGGTGCGAAGTGTACAAGATGTAATGGCTTATCATAAAATATTGCTGCAATTAGCCGTTGCATTGCACGATGGGCATGCACAATTGTTAGGGCACGATGATATTTGGGGAAAATACATGTTGCCGGCCTACATAACTGTTATGAATGATACCGTGGTTATTACCCACTCCGGCAATGATTCATTATGCCGCCTTGCCAATATACGGCAAGGCGATATAATAATTGCGATTAACGGAGAGCCAATAACAAAGCGTATAGCGCGTTTTAAGCCCTATACTACTTCATCCAGCCAGGTATCGCTTAACAGGCATTTGGAATATACCCTGCTCTGCACAAACGACACGGTACAGCATGTAACCATCAGGCGTGGGCAAAAAACATTTACAACAAAGGTTAGCAGTATGCTGGTATCACAACGCAACTGGCAATATATAAACAATTACACGGCTAATGAAACGGGGTATAAAACTATCGGCGATTCCATTGCTTACATATATACCATGCAGATATGGGATAAAAATGTTGATACCATACTATCATTGATACGTAGCAAAAAGGCAGTAATATTTGATGCACGCAGCTACACGCAAAACGATGCCTTTTACAACATATTCGGCATGTTTTTGCCCGGCCCGGCGGCAGGGAATAAAAATACGTTTACTATGCCAGGTGAGCCCGGTTATTCCGGCTCTGCAGCTATTAATTACAATACGTTTATAATGCCGGATGAGCCGGGCTATTTCAAATGGCAACTATCGCCAAAGTTGGGCGGCGTTAACCCTCACCCTTACACAGGCACGGTTATCATACTTGCAGATGAAAGGTGCCAAAGCCAGGGCGAATACTCGATAATGGCTTTGCAGACTATCCCTAACAGTATTACCATTGGCAGTCCAACTGCGGGTGCTGATGGCGCGGTATCTTACATTCCCATGGGCGGCAAACTGGGCATTACACATTCAGGATATGGCATTTACTACCCCGATAAAACACCCACCCAACAACGCGGCGTACGAATAGATATTACCGTAAACAAAACGGTTGGCGATATTATTAACGGGCAAGACCCAGCTTTGGATAGAGCCCTGCAATACTTAAAAATAAAAGGGATAAAGTAATTTAATAGCATGCAAGGCTGAAAGCAGGCCCTATGTCAATAGCCAGTACCCCGATCACCCATAAAATCATTGTGGCTAACGCAAGGGCGAGAGACCTGTTTGCAGTACGGTTGATGGTGATTGTCCCGATAAAGCTATACAGGTTATGTTGTTTAATATAGCAGTGGGTATAACCATATATCCAGGTTTTTATTTTACACGATGGGGTACAAATTATTTATCCACATTCTTCAAAATCATGCGGACAAAACAGCACTTTTTATATTTAGTAGTAGGGCGAGTGTGTGAGGTTAAATGTGAATGAAAGAATGGAGAGACGGGCAACATAAGAATAAGGAAGAAATGGCTTAAAGCATAAAATTGAAAGCATGAAAAAGGTAACGTATAAAGCATTGGGCGGAGAGTAGGATAGGCAAAACAAGATGGTTATATTTCAAAAAAATTAATATGAGGCGTTTTAAAACACAATATGCAGATAATGAATAAGTTAATTATTTTAAAGTGGCGTGGATTGGCTACAAAATGGATGCTTTTGTGCTACTTCTGGCTACGCTTTTAAAAGGTTTTTATGGCTTTTATTTTGCTGTTAGCCGACAGCAAACACGGTTGAATTGTGGCAACCGCAGCGTTGCTGCTTTTGTTACCGGCGCTTACTATTCGCTATATTTGAAACGGCTAAATTACTACAGCACTATGAACCGTATTGACCGCGTTACAGCCATATTAATTCAATTGCAATCGAGGAAGGTTGTAAAAGCGCAGGATATTGCAGAGCGGTTTAAAATAAGCCTGCGTACAGTGTACAGAGATGTTAAAACGCTGGAAGAGGCAGGCATACCTATTATAGGCGAAGCTGGCGTTGGTTACAGTATTATGGAAGGGTACAGGTTGCCGCCAGTAATTTTTACCCGTGAAGAGGCTACTGCCTTTTTAACGGCTGAAAAGCTGATAGAGAAGTTTACCGATACTTCAACAGAAGAAGGATATAAATCTGCCATGTATAAAGTGCGGGCGGTACTTCGCTCCACCGAGAAAGATTTACTGGAAAACATTGATGAACATATTGAAGTGGTGCGCAGCCGCAGGCAGCAAAACATAACGCAAACAGTTAACCCGCTGCAAAGCATTTTAAAAAGTATATCCTCAAAAAATGTGCTGTTTATACGGTATGCATCACTGGGCGCACCTTCTGCAACTGACAGGTATATTGAGCCTGTGGGCGTGTTTTATATGAGCAGCTACTGGTACCTGATAGCTTTTTGCAAGCTGCGCGGTGATTACCGCAATTTTCGCACAGACCGTATGCTGAATATAACCATTACGGATGAAAAATTTGAAAAAGAACATCCATCGTTAAAGTCGTACCTGGAAAGGGTTGCAAACGAAGAAGCAGAACTGCAAAAGGTGGTAATGCAGGTGGATAAGGACGTAACAAAGTACTTGGGCGAACAGAAATATTATAACGGCTATGTATCGGAGACTGATTTGGGCACCAGGATGGAGATGACCTTTCTTTCTTCTTCGCTGGTAGGGTTTGCGCGGTGGTACATGATGTTTGGCGACAGGGCAGATATTATTACACCGGAAGGGTTGAAGGAAGAAGTAAAAAAGATTGTTGAGAAGATTAATGCTAAAATGTAAGCTACAACTTTAAATAAGGCCGCATGATGTTAAATGATGCAGAGGGCAATCCGTAGGTTTTAGCAACATCGTCTATGCTTTTAAAACCGTTAATGCTTGTCCTGAATTTTATAATTCGCGCGGCAACTGCATCAGTAACGCCGGGAAATATTTTGAAATCTTCTGCGGTGGCACTGTTAATAAAAATGGTTTTATAATTGGCAGCAACAGGTGTAGGTATTTGAGAGGTTGTAGTTGGCAGGGTATTTTTAGGAACCGATTGTGTTATGCCAGAACCTATGCGCATATAAGGTATAACCGCAGCAACAGATTTTTTACGTATCCGGGGAGTATTGTACAGGTCTTCAGGCTTTGTGAATTTGCCTTTGGACCTTCGGTATTCAAGAATGTGCTCAACGGTTTTCTCGCCAAAGCCCAACCTTCGCCAGCCCGTAGAATCAAGCGTGTTGGGGTCAAAATAAAAAAGTTCGTGTTGGGTTGCAGCGGCTTTTGATGAGTGCGCTTCTTTGGTGCTGTCTGCGGTGTCTTCATCGGAGCTGTCAATGTAGTTGTGGTGCGGAGAGGATATTGCGTTTAACTGTTGCTGTACTTTAGCATCAATGGTTGGTTTTGTAAAAACCGGCTGGTACCAAAAGAAGCTAAAGAATATAAATATTGCTATTAAACCAAGCAGTATAAATACCGCCGTTCTTTCTCTTTTGGTAAAAGCAAAATATTCTTTCCAGTCGCCTTTTGGCATAGCAGTCAATTATTTTTGGGTTGGCTATATTACGAGTTTTAGGCCATCGTACGCAACGTGAATGCCGGGTGGCAGGCTGCTTTCAACCTCTTCATGCCGGCCAAGCTGGTGGCTTATATGAGTAAAGTAGGTTTCGGGTACCTGTAACTCCTGTGCAAGGGCAATGGCCTGATTTAATGTAAAGTGCGAAATATGGTCTTCATGCCGCAGGGCATTCAGCACCATTATTTTGCTGCCTTTTATTTTGTCCTTTTCTTTTTCGTCAATGCGGTTGGCATCGGTTATATAGGTAAAATCGCCAAACCTGAAAGCATACACAGGCATTTTATGGTGCCAAACGGTAATTGGCAGTACAGGAATATTGCCGATAACAAAAGGGCTGTCGTCAATAGTAATAAGGTCAATATCGGGGATGCCGGGATAGCGAAAATCGGAGAATACGTAGGCAAATTCCCGCTTCAGCGCTTCTTCAGTAAGTGAGTTGGCATACACTTCAATGGGCTTTTTAAGAAAGAAATTATATGGCCTAACATCATCAAGCCCGGCGGTATGATCTTTATGCGGGTGGGTAAACAAAACGGCGTCAAGTATTTTATTATCAATACGCAGCATTTGCTGGCGAAAATCGGGCGTGGTATCAACAACAATGGTAGTATTTGCAGACTGCACCAGTATGCTGCTGCGCAGTCGTTTATCTTTTTCATCGGGCGAAGTGCATATATAACAACCACACCCGATCATTGGGACGCCGGTACTGGTACCTGTACCGAGAAATGTTATGGTGAGTTGCGGGTAAGCCACAGGGCAAATCTAAAAAGGAAAAACTGTTGGGAGAGAGAAAAGTTTTAAGGAGTTAATTAACTTGAATTGCTTCATATCGCAGGAATTTTACCGAGTTGTCATTTTCAATCGTTAAATACAATAATTGAATAGTGCCAAAAAAGATATGTGAAACATAATATGAATCTCCGGTATATTCTGCAGTTATTATATCTTTTTCTTCATACCTCAACTGAAAATAAGCTATTGAATTACATCGCTCCGCAGGCATATAATATCTTCCCGGCCTTACGGTATCATAATATTGAATGAAAGGGCGATGCATTATAAGCCTCGGTTTATCAAGTTTCCTGAGAAAATATTTGCAAGGGGCAAAACAGTAGCTATTTGCAAGAAAACTGGTGTCAACCCCATTGTACCGTGTATCATGAGCGACGAGGCTATCTTTCCAGGCGTTCTTGAAAGCAGCTGAATTAAGGTAGTCAAATACGATTTGTAACGTATCCCGCTGCGCAAAGCAATTATAGCAAATGGAAATACATAATATGGAGAGAAAGGTTTTTATGGGATGAAAATTTTGTAGCCGTAAGTTAGCAAAAACTATTCAATAGCTACATGCTTTTTCATTACATCCTCGTACAGTTTCTGGCTTTCGTGGGTAAGCCTATCGAACTCAATATTCAATTGGGGTATTAAATCAAGCAGGGTATTTATCTTACCTTCGATATCAAGAAATTTATTCAGTACAACAATTTTCCGTTGCTCAAGCAGGCACCAGCCGCTTTGAAAAGTGCCTCGTTCATAGCGGGTTATGTAACCGGATTCGCCTAAAATATCTTCCAGTTTATCTAAGGTGCTTTGCGTATGCTTCATTTTCTTGCCTCAACATTTGGTTACGCAAAATTACACCAATAGGTGTTAAAGGCAGGTTGTTTTATCCACAACAGGTTAGTTACTATTTACCAGTAAAAGCTACTGTTTACGGTGCTAGCCTTTCAATTTTCCAGCCATCGCCAACCCGTGTGTATAAAAGCCTGTCGTGCAGGCGGTTGCTGCGGCCCTGCCAAAATTCAATTGATTGCGGTATCACACGGTAACCACCCCAATGCGGCGGGCGGGTTATTTTTCCGTCAAATTGAGCCGAGTACTTTTCAATATTCAGTTCCAGTAATTCACGGCCGCTAATAACGCTGCTTTGGGGGCTTGCCCAGGCACCTAACTTACTGCCATCGGGGCGGGTATTAAAGTATTCATCGCTTTCTGTGGTGGTTGTTTTCTCAATGGTGCCTTCAATCCTTACCTGCCGCTCAAGCTCCTTCCAAAAAAACAGCAATGCCACTTTGGGGTTATCGGCCATTGCCTGACCCTTGTGGCTTTGGTAGTTGGTAAAAAAAACGAAGCCATTTTCGTCATAATCTTTCAGCAATACGGTGCGTGCTGATGGCTGGCCATCCTTAGTTGCTGTTGCCAGGGTCATAGCATTTACTTCGGTTATTTCGCTGTTAACGGCTTCATTCCACCAGCGGGTAAATTGTTCAATGGCTGTTTTTGCAACTTCTGCCTCACCCAAGTTTTTTAGTTTGTAGTCCTGCCTTATGCCAGCTATTTCTTTTTTCATATCGGCTGCAAAGGTATAAACAATAAAAAAGCGGCTGCGTGGGCAACCGCTATATATTTTACAGTGTGCTGTTTACTAAATTCTTGGAATAATGGGCTTTAAAAACTTAGCATCCACCTCAGCGCTTTGCATGGGTGTGCTGCCGTCAAAACGTTCCTGTTCTACAATAAAATAACGCACGCCTTTTGTTTTGGCATGGTGCAATAAGGGCTCCCATGTAATTGAGCCGGTGCCAAGGTCGCAAGAAGCGTCCTCTTCACCCGGCGCTGCATCTTTTTTACGGTCTTTTACATGCACAAGCCTGAAGCGCTTATTGTATTTATTAAAGTAGTGATATGGGTCAACACCGGCAGTAATAGCCCAGTATAAGTCCATTTCAAACACCACGCTGTCATGGTCAGTATTTTCCAGCAAGATCTCGAGTGGTATTTGGCCGTCAACAGGTTTAAAGCTGTAATCGTGGTTATGGTAACCATAAGCTACACCATTACGCCGGCAAATTTCGCCGCACTTATTAAATTCTTCGGCTATGCGTTTAAAATCATCTGCGGATTTTTGCGGGCCTACCCATGGGCAAATAAGATAAGGCATGCCAACGGCAACAGCTTGTACAGCTTTACCTTCAAGACTGTTTTCTTTTCCTGTAAGTGATTTATAACCGCAATGGCTGCCTATCATTTTTATGCCAAGGCTTCTTGTATATGCCTCAAATTCGGCAGGTGTCATGCCCCAAAACATACCCTGGGCGCCTTCAAAACCCTCAATGGTTGTATAGCCGTATTTTGCAATTTCTTTTAATGTGCCTTTGGGGTCTTTGGCCATGTCTTCTTTAACGGTCCAAAGCTGCAACCCGTAGTTCTTTATTTTGTAACCGGGATGCTCTTCTGCCAAGGCATTTTTAGCCAGCAACGCACCGGCTGCAGCCAAACCTGTTGATTGCAGGAATTTGCGCCTGCTGTAAGATGTGCTCATATATAGTACGGTATTAAAGTGAATGCTAAAATATAACAATTCACCCACACCCGCTTATAAAAACAGATTAACCTTTTTAAACAGTTGGTGCATTATAATGCCCAGGCCTTATCGCCTTTTTTGTAGGGTATGCAACCCTCGTACCTGCCGGGTACAGGTACATAACGCAGGGCTTTTGTTGCACCTGGTTCGCTGGTAAAGTAACCCCAAACAGTAAGCTGTTTCATCATCGCAAAATAATGATTGGGATCGCCTTCTTTTCTCTTTTTATTGTAATCTTTTGCTTCTTTATCAAGATCAACCAGCAGGTCGTGCTTTTGCTGTGCGGAAAGGTCCATAAAATCCTTACTGAATTTTGCTTTGCTGGCATCATTCAGTTTGCCTATGCCTTCAACAAAAGTGTTTTGGTCTTTTGGTTCGTAACAGTCGGTTACGATGGTTTTCATAAACTCGCCAATCTTGGCATCTTTGGCGCCAGGTGAGCTTGCAGTAGTTGGTAAAATAGTTTCACCTACTTCATCCAAAAAGGCAATATTGTCCAACGAAAACGCATCGGCCAGCGACTTTGGATGCGAAGTGTTTTTACAGCCCGACAGGAAGGCTTCTGCTCCAATAATGGTACCGCCCAATATAAGCGCTACTCTTGACAAGGCATCTCTTCTGTTCATGATTCTTAATATTTAAAAAGGTTTTGTAAACTTAGGTTTTTATAGTGAAACATCAATCTTAAAAGTTCATAGCTCATAGTTCATGGTTCATAGCACCGCTTTGTACTTTAAACCCGATCATTTTCTTTTGCTTCTGTTATTGTTGGCCAACTCCAGCAACATCACTCATCTTCGTTGCGTCGCTCTCTTTTGCGTCCCGTTCTGTATTCAATCCATTTGAAAGGCGGCCCTATAAATCTATAATACGAAACGTGCTATTGCAAAACACTTCGTAAGTCTCCCCTAAAGGGGGAGATTTAGAGGGGGCTTCCCTTCTTCAACTGCTCTGCCGCATAATTTGCCGCCCTTGCTGTTAAAGCCATATACGTTAACGACGGGTTTTGCGTACTGGTGCTATGCATGCTGCTGCCGTCGGTAACAAATACGTTTTTGCAGGCATGCAATTGGTTCCACCCGTTTAGCATAGATGTTTTGGGGTCTTTGCCCATTCGTATACCGCCCATTTCGTGAATATCCAAACCCGGCGCCTGTTTGCTGTCGTTCTGGCTTATGTTTTTGCAACCAGCTTTTTCCAGCATTTCAGACCCGTGTGTTAAAAAATCCTTCAGCAGTTTTACATCGTTATCATCATAATCTATTGACGTTACCAGTTGTGGTATACCCCAGGCATCTTTCTTGTCTGGGCTAAGCCGTACATGATTGGTAGCTTTTGGTACCGTTTCGCCCTGCATCATCATTGATACATACCAATCGCCCGCTTCACCCATGGCATCTTTGTATGCACCGCCAATTTGCTCGCCTTCAGTTGGGTAGGTCCGGCTTCTGAACACGCTGTAAAAGGTCATATAGCCACGTAAAAAATCTGTTTCCTGTTTGTACACATTCCTAAAATTGGGCATCATCGGCTGCGTTGGCCTTCTGCCGTAATAATATTTATCCTGCGGGCCATCGTACGATGCAAACAAAGTGCCCCTGTAATTGTGAAAGGCCATGTATTTGCCCAGCACATCATGATCGTTACCCAGGCCGTTTGGAAAACGCTTTGATGTTGAATTGAGCAGGATAAGATTTGAGTTTAAACAAGCTGCATTTACAAAAATTATTTTGGCAAAAAAATCTGTTGACTTTTTTGTCTCGGCATCAATAACCCTTACACCGGTGGCTTTGCCTTTTTGCTCATCGTAAATAATGGAATGAACAACTGAGTGGGGCCTGATGGTTAGGTTACCCGTTTTTTGAGCCCATGGCAGGGTAGAGGCATTACTGCTGAAATAGCCGCCAAACGGGCAACCCCGTTCGCACAGGCTGCGTGCCTGGCATTGGTTGCGGCCCTGCTGTATGTGAATTTCTTTTGGCTGCGTAAGATGCGCGCAGCGACCCTGCACAACATACCGGTTTGTAAAACCCGCCATTATTTTTTGCTGCATTTCCTTCTCCGGGCAATTCATTTCCCAGGGGGGCAGAAATTCACCGTCAGGCAAAGTTTCAACACCATCTTTGTTGCCACTGATGCCAGCAAACAATTCTACATGGCTATACCAAGGGGCAAGATCATCGTAGCGAATTGGCCAATCTCCAAAACCATCCCTTGCGGGGCCTTCAAAATCAAACTTACTCCAGCGTTGCGTTTGGCGTGCCCAAAGTAATGATTTGCCGCCTACCTGGTAGCCGCGTATCCAGTCAAACGGTTTCTCCTGTATATAGGGGTGCTCGTTGTCTTTTACAAAAAAGTGCTGCGAAGCTTCACTAAACGCATAACACTTACTAACTACCGGGTTTTCTTTCGCAAACTCTACGGGAAATGCATCTGCCCGGTGCGGAAAATCCCACGGGTTTTTGGTAGCAGTAGGATAATCTTTCAGGTGCACAACATCCTTACCCCTTTCCAGAACAAGCGTTTTTAAGCCATGCTCACACAGCTCCTTCGCCGCCCAGCCACCGCTGATGCCACTGCCAATAACAATAGCATCATAGCTGTTTTGTGCTACGCCACCTGAGTTGATATGTAAGGTGTCACCCATTTACTTCCTGAATTTCGAAATGGTTAATTCGTGAATCGTCAATCGTGAAACGTGAAATGGTTCATGGTTGATAGTTCATAGTTCATGGCAAAGCCGTCGGTTTCACGGCATTACCAGCACTGAACTGTAAACCCTATAAACCATTAACTATTACTCATCGTAAGTCTCCCCTAAAGGGGGAGATTTAGAGGGGGCCGCTCTTCACTACATAATCCACCGCCCTTGCCGTTAAAGCCATGTATAAAATACTTGGGCTTTGGTTGGCAGTACTCGTCATACATGCACCATCTGTTACAAAAACGTTTTTGCATTGGTGCAATTGGTTAAACCCATTCAATAAACTCGTTTTTGGGTCTTTACCCATTCTGCAGCCGCCCATTTCATGTATATCCCGCCCCGGTGCCCAATTGTTATCTATCGTATAAATATCCTTTACGCCTGCTGCATCCAGCATTGCCTGCCCTTCAGTTAAAAAATCGTGCAGCATCTTTACATCGTTATCATCGTAGCCCACATTCATGGTAAGCAAGGGTATTCCCCACTGGTCTTTTTTGTCTTTATCCAGGTAAACCTGGTTGCTTTCTTTTGGTATTGTCTCGCCCTGCATATACATATAAGCACCCCACTCACCCGCCTCACCCATCGCCTCTTTAAAACCAGCGCCAATCTGTTCGTCTGAATTGCGAATCCCTCTGTTGCGGTTAATATCAATAAATGCCATATAGCCGCCCACAAAATCCATATCGTGCTGCTTGATATTTCGAAAGTTGGCCATCATGCTTTCAGACGGCCTGCGCCCATAGTAATACTTATCTTCAAAACCCTCAATACGGCCGCCAACAGCGCCACGGTAGTTTTGAAAACAAACATATTTGCCCAGCAAGCCATTATCGTTGCCCAACCCATTGGGAAAACGGTTTGAGGTTGAGTTGAGCAAAATAAGGTTGCTGTTTAAGGCTGAGGCATTGCAAAATATTATACGCGCGAAATAATCTGTTTGCTGTTTTGTATTCGTGTCAATAATGCGCACCCCCGTAGCCTTACCTTTTTTGTCATCATAAATAATGGAATGCACTACCGAAAAAGGCCGTACTGTAAGGTTGCCGGTTTTTGCCGCCCATGGTAAGGTTGATGAATTAGAGCTGAAATAACCACCAAACGGGCAGCCGCGCATACACATATCGCGCACCTGGCATTGGCCCCTGCCTTGTTTAATATGTATATCTTTTGGCTGCGATAAATGAGCCCACCGCCCCTGTATCATGTGCCTGTCAGGATATTTGGCGCTTATTCTTTTCTTTACTTCTTTTTCAACGCAGTTAAAATCAAATGCGGGCAGGTAGTTACCGTCGGGCATAGCCTCCAGCCCATCGTTATTACCACTAATGCCCGCAAACCCTTCAACATAGCTGTACCATGGCGCCACATCGTTGTAGCCAATAGGCCAATCAATACCATAGCCATATTTTGCAGGATTGATAAACTCATAAGGGCTCCACCTTGGACAGGCGCGCCCCCAAATAAGTGATTTACCTCCTACCTGGTAACCGCGTATCCATTCAAAAGGTTTTTCCTGTACGTAGGGATGGTCAGCATCCTTTATAAAAAAATGTTCTGTTTCTTCTCCAAATCCAGCTGCCTCTGTTATAAGGGGATTGGCTTTTGCAAACTCATAAGGCATTCTGCCACGATGCTTAAACTCCCATGGCGACATGGTTGCGGTGGGATAATCTTTTATGTGTTTTACATCCCTGCCACGTTCCAGCACAAGCGTTTTAAGGCCATGTTCACACAACTCCTTTGCCGCCCAGCCACCACTTATGCCACTGCCTATAACAATAGCGTCGTACGTGTTTTGCGCAACACCGCCTGAGTTTATATGTAAGGTATCAGCAGCCATAAAACCCCCTCCGCCCCCTAAAGGGGGAACCGGAAGCTTCGTGTGTGTTATTTTAAAAATTTCAGTTTTCTAATTTCTTGTCTCGCTCAAAATCTTTACGTGGCTACTAAAAATAACGCTGCTTACAAAGTCTCCCCTAAGGGGGGAGATTTAGAGGGGGCCGGAGTCGACGGGCCGATCTTACAAGTTATTTTTCTTCAACTCCTCCACCGCATGGTCTGCTGCCCGTGCCGTAAATGCCATATATGTTAACGACGGGTTTTGACAAGCTGCCGAAACCATAAACGAACCATCAGTTACAAAAACATTTGGCGCATCCCATACCTGGTTCCAGCTATTCAATACAGATGTTTTCGGGTCTTTGCCCATACGTGCAGTGCCCATTTCGTGTATGCCACGCCCTAAGTAGGGGTTACTTGAGCCTCCGCCTACATTTTTTACGCCAATGCTCTCCAGCATTTCCTTTGCATCATTCAGCATATCAACGCGCATCTTCTTTTCATTCTCTTTCAGTTCAGCATCAAATGCCAGTACTGGTAAACCCCATTTATCAACCCGTGGCTTGCCGTTTTTATCCGGCACAGGCCGCATGCCTAAATCTTCACCTGTGTTGGGGTCCTTATAAGGTTCCAGCTTATCTGAATAAAGCGTTTTATCAATATAAACCCTGTTTTCATGGTAAGGCAGTGTTTCTCCAAAACCACCCATGCCAAAACTCCACACCCCGGGTTCACTTATAGCATCTTTATAGCCTGCACCTATTGAATATTCCTCGCCCCCATTGCTGCCCCAGCCCGCGCGTCCGCCACCACCCTGGTAACCAAAGCCACGCAGGTAATCGCGTTTGTCGCCAAAAAAGTTGCGGTAACGTGGAATATAAATACCATTCGCACGGCGGCCATAATAATACTTGTCGTCGTAGCCTTCTACAAGGCCCCCGGCATACACGTTAAGGTGGTGGTCCATTACGTTGTGGCCAAGTTCACCACTGCTGCTGCCAAGGCCATCGGGCCAAATATCTGTAGCAGACTGCATCAATATCCACGCACTGTTGAATGTAGATGCATTAAGGAAGATTATTTTGGCGAAGTATTGGTATGTTTTGTTTGTTTCTGCGTCCAATACCTCAACACCTGTTGCTTTTTTCTTATCCTTATCGTATAAAATTTTCGTAACAATGCTCATTGGCCTAAGTTTCAGGTTGCCTGTTTTCATGGCAGCCGGCAGCGTTACGGATTGTGTACTGAAATATCCTCCAAACGGGCATCCGTACCAGCATTTATCACGGTACATGCATTGCCTGCCGTCCATAGGCACAGTTGCGTGTGCGCAACGCCCAATGATCATTTTACGCGCTGCTTTGTAATGGTCTTTAAACCGCGCGGCAAGGTCTTTCTCCACGCAGTTCATTTCCATAGCTGGCAGAAAATGGCTGTCAGGTAATTCAGCAAGGTTTTCAACTGAGCCACTAACACCGGCTATCTTTTCAACATAGGTATACCATGGCTCAATATCTTTATAACGCACTGGCCAGTCAATGGCAATGCCATCCTTTGCGTTTTCTTCAAAATACAGGTCGCTCCACCGGTATGTTTGCCTGCCCCACAATAATGAGCGGCCGCCAACATGGTAGCCGCGAAACCAGTCAAACCTTTTTACTTCAGTGTAAGGTGAATCCTTATCATTCGCCCACCAGCTAAGGTTTCGCTCATTAAGCGGGTAATCTCTTTTTAAAGAGGGATAATTTTTTATCATTTCCGTTGTGCGCTCACCACGGTGCGGGTAATCCCAGGGTTCTTTAGTTGCTTCTGTGTAATCTTTAATATGCCTGATATCCATGCCGCGCTCAAGCATAAGCGTTTTAAGCCCTTTTTCTGATAGCTCTTTTGCTGCCCAGCCACCGCTGATGCCCGACCCAATTACAATTGCATCAAAAGTATTGTCTGCCATATCTCAATCGTTTATGTGTTAACTGCGTATTTCGTGAAACATGAATCGTCAAACGTGAAATGTGTGAAAGGGCAAAAGTAAAAAGTGAAATGACCGAACTTTATCGTTCGTTTCACTTTTCACTTCTCACGTTTCACGTTCTCTTATATATTATTCTTCTTCAGCTCACTAACTGCATGGTCGGCGGCGCGGGCGGTAAATGCCATATAACTAAGTGATGGATTTACGCATGACGCTGACACTACAAATGAACCATCTGTTACAAACACATTCGGCGCGTCCCACACCTGGTTAAATTTATTAAGCACAGATGTTTTGGGATCTTTACCCATACGTGCACTGCCCATTTCGTGAATGCCCCTGCCTAAGGTACCATCTCCATCGCGGCCTTTTACATTTTTTACACCAGCGGCAGTAAGCATTTCAACAGCATCGTTCTGCATGTCAACACGCATCTTCTTTTCATTGTCCTTATATTCAACATCAATTGCCAAAACAGGCAATCCCCATTTATCTAATCTTTGTTTGCCATTCTTATCAGCCACTGGCCGCATGCCAAGGTCTTTGCCTGTAACAGGGTCTTTAAACAATTCCATTTTATCTCCGTAAGTGGCTTTATCTATGTATACCCTGTTTTCATGATAAGGTAATGTTTCACCAAAACCACCAAGGTTCATTGACCACAGCCCCGGTTCAGACAATGCATCCTTCAAATCTGCACCAATGGAAACTTCTTCTGCTGAATGTGTGTAGCCACCACGTGCACCGCCGCCCTGGTAACCAAAGCCGCGGAGGTAATCGCGTTTGTCGCCAAAGAAGTTGCGGTAACGCGGAACATATATTCCGTTTGCCCTGCGGCCAAAATAGTATTTGTCTTCATAGCCTTCAACTACCCCAGACGCACCTACACCCAAATGATGGTCCATTATGTTATGGCCAAGTTCACCACTGCTGCTGCCAAGCCCATCGGGCCATATATCGGTCGCACTCTGCATTAATATCCATGCGCTGTTTAATGTAGAAGCATTAAGAAAAATTACTTTGGCGAAGTACTGGTAGGTTTGGTTGTTTTCGGCATCCAGTATCTCAACACCTGTTGCTTTTTTCTTATCCTTGTCGTATAATATTTTGGTAACAATACTCCAAGGGCGAACCTTTAAATTGCCAGTTGCCATAGCTGCCGGCAATGTTGAAGATTGCGTGCTGAAATACCCGCCAAACGGGCAACCCAGGGCACACTTGTTCCTGAACTGGCAACCGGCCCTGCCACCATAAGGAATAGTTATATTTGCTGTACGGCCTATGATCATTGACCGCTGGCCTTTGTAATGTTCTTTAATACGGGCGGCAACATCTTTCTCAACACACGTCATATCCATTGCAGGCAAATACTGACCATCCGGCAATTGTGGCAAATGCTCAATAGAACCACTGATACCCGCAAATTTCTCAGCGTAATCGTACCAGGGCGCAATTTCTGCATAACGCACTGGCCAATCAATGGCAATACCTTCTTTTGCGTTGGCTTCAAGGTCCATGTCGCTCCAGCGGTAGCTTTGCCTGCCCCACATAAGTGAGCGGCCGCCCACGTGGTAGCCCCTGAACCAATCGAAGCGTTTTATTTCTGTATAAGGGCTTTCCTTATCAACAGCCCAGTAATCAAGATTGGTTTCGCTTAAAGGATAATCGCGTTTTAAAACGGGGTAATCATTTATCATTTGCT